>JAGKXC010000153.1 GCA_021151535.1 Sphingobacteriia bacterium
TTTTGAGCCGATTTCCAGAGTTTTCTAAACTTCTCCTTCTTTCTTCTCCTCTTGCTAAAGCCTTGTATCAGAACGGGAGTGCAAAAGTAGTACAAATCTTGAACAATACAATACATTACTCAAAAAAAGAGCTGGAAATTCGTAAAAAAGTTACCGTGAATTGCCCTAAAAAATCACGGTGAAAGCATCAATAGGATATCTATCAATCACTTCCAAGCAACACCAATGAAACAAACAAATTTGAAAATTATTCAAAAATCAAGTACAAACCATAGAAAGCAATTAACACAGCCATGGTTGATACACCATATAAATTCACATAATACAACGATTCGATGGGATTACAGATGCTACAAACACAACTAAAAAAGCCCAACAATGCACCAGCTGCAACCCATTTCAACCCCAACGAGGTTCTTGCCGCACGATTTTTTTTGCCATTCATTGCTTCAACAACTTCAATTCCGGTATTTGCTGAATTTAATTTCTCAGCAACATTCACATCCAAATCGCCATTTATTGCTGAATGTTGTTTGTCATCAATTTTGTTGGAAAGTGTCATATCAATAAATTCGACAGTCGTTATCTAACAAATATAATCAACCGATTCAAACTTCCAACCCCTCCAATTACTTAAATTTCAATTCTTAAGCCATCGCAAAAAATAGAATTATAGTTCACTTGCAGTAACAAAACGAGAATTCTTGTTCTTTTGGTTGATCGGTTATCGCCAGAAATATAAGAAAGGAAATTCAATTACATCGTATTCAAATACCATGTATTAGGCGAGTGATGTGTGAGCAATAAACAAAAAAACATCTACTTAAAAATCACCCTATTATACCCCGTTAAAACAGTTCCAATTGCACCTATATATATAAGCGTTAATTTTGTAGCCATGAAAACGCCGAAAAAAGGAATGCGTTCAAGAACACCCTGGAAGGTAAAAATGCAGAAACCGGCCGAGCCGCAGCTAGTAGATATGCCAGTGATTTGGGAAGCAAAAATGGGCAAAGGCAAACTGCTCATTCCCACTCCTCGCAGAATTTCAGAAATGGTGAACGAAATCCCCTTTGGCGCCATCCTTACTACCGAAGAGTTGCGCAGAAATTTGGCGATGGAAGAAAATGCAGCACATGCTTGTCCTATGACAACCGGAATCTTTCTGCGATTTGTGGCCGAAGCAACGGAGGAACAGCTTCAAGAAGGAGGTGAATTATTGGCCCCTTATTGGCGCATTGTTCAAGCCGATGGGAAATTGATGTCGAAATTCCCTGGTGGTGCAGAAACACAAGCTAGCAAACTTGAGTTGGAAGGTTGGAAAATCAACAAAAAAAAAGCGCCCCATTTATGGAAAGTGGTATTTTAGGAAAAAAACAGAATCATTCTAATCTATTTAAAAGTTAAATTTGCAGTATGTCACAAGATCCACACTGCCCTAATTGCAATTACGAATATCCCTATCCTACTGATAATGGCCAATGGCTTTGTCCAGATTGCAGTCATGAATGGAATCCAGAGGAAGTAGCTGCTGCGGCTGATGCGGGTGAGAACATTATTGCCAAGGATGCGAATGGCAATCTACTGCTGAATGGCGATTCTGTTACGATCATCAAGGATTTGCCGGTAAAAGGTGCTTCAAAATCTATCAAAGTTGGCACGAAGGTTACCAATATTCGATTGGTAGAAGGCGATCACAATATTGATTGTAAGGTTCCGGGTTTCGGGGCGATGGCATTAAAGAGCGAATTCGTTAAAAAGGCGTAATTCCTGCTTAGCCTTTATTTTAGTAAGCTTCCCATTTGTTTGGCGATGAAGCCAGCTGCAAACTTGGGATTGACACGATACAACAGATCCAAAAACTTGGAGTCAGATCCTACACAAACGCGGTATTTATTATTTTCCATGGCGCCTACTATCATTTCTGCTGCTTTGGTAGCTGAAAGCATTTTAAAATCCGATTTTGCGGCCGAATCTGATGGCATATTCATTTTCACCCCTGAATTTTCAGTAATATGGGTTTGAATCGCCCCGGGAAAAACAACCGTTACACCCACTTTTGTGTTGCGCATTTCTGAATGCAATCCTTCGGTAAATAATTTCACAGCTGCTTTGGAGGCACCATAAATAGATTGGCCGGGCACGGGCAAAAAACCACCCATACTAGAAGTATTCACAATATGGGCTTCTGGTCTAGTTAGAAGCAAGGGTAAAAATGATTTGGTCATAAATACCAACCCATAAAAATTCACTTGCATCACACGATCGATGGTAGGGAAATCCAAATCGTTGATTTTCACAAACGGCTGAATGATACCTGCGTTATTAAATAAGCCATCAATAGAACCATGAATATTAAGAATTTCGGTAGGCAATTCTTGCACTCGTTGATGATTTGCGATATTAGCTAGATGAAGTGATAGATGCTCGGCCAATCCAATTTTTTCTGCCATTGCATGGGTTTCATCCAACGCTTCTTGTCGCAAATCTACAGCCGCAACTTTTGCTCCTTTCTTAAGAAGCAACAATACAATTTCGCGTCCCATGCCATCACCACCGCCGGTAACAACAATTACTTTATTTTGAACTTTCATGTTTGATAAAATTGATTCTAGAATCAACAGCAAGTTAGTTACGTTTTCAACTTTAAAACATGATATTTATCTGCTTTTAGAAGGATAAAACTAGATAAATCCCATACTCATAGTCATAGAAAATTCTCATTTTCACAGACAATTCAAAACTAATATTTTAGAAACTCTATTTAATTGATAATCAACACAATACTATCACAAAAAAATTAATTATTGTCAAATTAACGCTTGCACACTTACCTAATTCCCATAAATAACAACCTCATATTTACTCATACAGAAAGATATATTCATCCCGTTTACTTAAAAATTTATCATTTCATTGTAAATTAGCGGAAATTTTCAAATCACATTCAACAC
>JAGKXC010000154.1 GCA_021151535.1 Sphingobacteriia bacterium
ACTGTTTTGTTTGTTAGCCACAACATGGCATCAATTTTAAATTTATGCCAAAAAGGAATGTTGTTAACCAATGGGAATTTGTCTTCTTATGGAGTAATCAATGATATTATTGGTGATTATATCAAAGTTGCAGGCAATACCAAAATAGAATTAAAAGACATCAAACAACGACAAGGAACGGGCGATTTGTTGTTTCAAAAAGGTGAGATTTTTGGTAAAAATGCAACAGATAACAATGCCATTGAAACATTTGGAAAGCTAAATATCAAACTCAGTTACCAATTGAAATCTAATTTGGTGATTAAGCAATTCAGAATCGACATAGGTATAAACGATTATTTGGGTAATAGAGTTTCATGGCTTTCAACGGATCAATTGTCAAACAAAGTTTTGGCTGACAATGAGATAAACTTTGAAATAGACAATTTGCCGCTAGCACCAGGCGATTATACCTGTACATTGTTTGCGATGGTAAATAATGATATTGCCGATTGGATTAGCGACGTTATGGAGTTTACAGTAATTGAAAAAGATTACTACGGTAGTGGGAATTTGGTTCCAAAAGGACAGGGTTCCATTTTATTAAATTTTAAATAAATGAAGAAAATTATTCAATACATCAAGCAGTTCAGAAAAGAACAGTACGAATTAAAACTCGCTGTAGATGAAATAGAATTTGCCAATAAATTTAGAGATTCTATCAAATCTGTTAGATGTTGGCAAGAAGAATCTTTGTTTGTTGGCAATTGGGCCGGCAATTATGCGTTTTTTTATGTGATTTCAAGAATTCTGCAAGAGTTTCAATTTCAAGAAGTTGTAGAATTCGGATTGGGTGAATCTTCTAAGTTTATATCAGGTTACCTTCAAACATGGTTGGCGCATTTCAATGCCAAAACCAACAACAAATATCCAATGAATGTGGTATTAACGCCTTTAGAAGAGAAATCCTTTGAGCAAAAATCATTTACTGGCTACAAAGATTTATCGGGTGTTTCTACTGCGGCCGATTTTTATATTGTGGATGGCCCTTTTGGAAGTGACGGAGCATCTAGATGCGACATCATAGAGATCGTTGAAAAAAAGAAATTGAACGAAGAGTTCATCATCATTATTGACGACATTCACAGAGAAGGCGAAAATTACACCTTCAAACAATTGATTGAAAAGTTGCAATCAAAAGGATTTGAAATCGGTTATTCTACCTATATCGGGAAAAAAACATTGGGCGTAATTGCAACCCCAAAATTTAAATTTGCATTAAGTTTTTAAATACAAATTGGTGTTAGCCCCAATAGTAGTATTTGCTTATAACAGACCAACGCATATTCAGCGTTTGTTGGATTCATTGGCAATAAATCCCCAAGCCAATCAGTCTCACCTGATTGTTTATGTGGATGGATTGAAATTGGATAATACGCCTGAGACTCAACTAAAAAGAAATGAGGTAATTGCCATCTTACATGGTGAAAAAAGATTTTACAAGGTTGATATTATTATTCACCAGCACAATAAAGGCTTAGCCAAATCTATCATTGAAGGGGTTTCGGATGTGCTTTATCAATACAACAAGGCAATTGTTTTAGAAGATGATTTAATCGTTGCTCCATCGTTCTTGGCATATATGAACTATGCCTTAAACATATACGAAAATGACTTGGAAGTGGGTCAAATAGGTGCGTGTAATTTCTTTGCCAATGGCGATCAATTTCCTAGTAGTTTCTTTACCGTAGTGCCAGATTGTTTGGGTTGGGCCACATGGAAAAATCGTTGGCAGCATTTCCAAATAGATGGAAAGAAACTACGCGATATGTTGCTTCGCTATCCAGCCGCATTAGACAGATTCACCGTTCATGGTTCAATGGATGCTGTGGGTATGTTGAACGACCAAATCACAGGCAGGGTTAGTTCTTGGGCTATTCGCTGGCAAGCAGTTTGTGCGCTAAAAAATTGGAAAACACTATATCCCAATTCATCTATGACGCAGCATTGGGCATCCATCGAAGCTACCCATGCGCAAATCAATATCCTTCCTCCTTTGGCAGATGCCAATCATAGCATTGAAAAAATTGAAGTTTCAGAACTTCCCCCAATCAGAGAAGCACTCATCAAAGGATATAAAAGACAAACAGATTTTTACGGAAATCCCATTCCCCAATCAGTAACAGCAAAAGCAGCCCATTACTTCCGCTTATTCAAAGCCAAACTAAAAAACAGGTTGAAAATTCTAAAAAATGGTTACTCGTTTGAAGGTTGGATAGGCAACTATGAAAGTTGGCAACAAGCGAAGTTGGATTGCATGGGGTACGACGATCAAGCCATTATTCAAGCTTGTATCACAGCCGCCAATGCAATAAAAAATGAATGGGCCGCTTGTGAGAGAGATTCAATTTTGTTGGACCAATTGGAATATAGCGAAGATTTAGAAAATGCATTCCTGGAAATTCATAGCAAACAAACTGCACTTAGCGTTATGGATTTTGGCGGTAGCCTTGGCTCAACCTATTCCATTTATCAACAATTGTTAGGCGATAAAATTCAACATTGGGGCATTGTAGAACAACCCCATTTTGTTGAAGTTGGTAAACAACAATTCTCAATCAACAAGCTGAATTTCTACTTCAATATCCATGAGTGCCATAAAGCCCTCAATCCCAATGTAATTTTACTCAGTTCTGTATTGCAGTACTTAGAAAATCCTTACCAACTGCTGGAAGAAATTCAACAATTAAACAAGCCCTACATTATTCTAGATAGAACTACAGTGAATTTTGAAAGTCAGGATATTATTACCAAACAGCATGTGCCCAACTATATTTATGAAGGCAATTACCCCTGTTGGTTCTTATCCGAACAGAAATTACTGCAATCCTTTGCCCCCCATTATAAACTTATTCATTCCTTCCAAAGCTATTGTGAAAAGCCTTCCAAAATAAACGGAAAAACAGACGTGAACTGGAAGGGTTATGTTTTTGAAAGGGTTTCCCCATGAGGTATTACGCAACCCTATTTGATAAAAATTATCTCAGTAGAGGTAAGGTGATGTTGCAAAGTCTGCAAGATCAGACCCATAACCAGTCTGTACTGTTTGTGCTGGCATTGGATCAAACTGCTGCAGAATTGGCCGCAAAATGGCCCAATACCCGCATTGTTCAAATCCATGATTTGGAAGCATTCTTCCCCAATTTGCTGGAAGCAAAAGCCAACCGATCTTTCGTTTCCTATATCTTTACCTTAAGTCCGTTTTTACCCCTATATATCCTTCAAAAACATCCCGAAATTTCAAGAATCACAACGCTAGATGCGGATCTTTTGTTTCTCAATTCTCCAGAAAAAGTATTGGAATCTTTGGGCGATGAAAAAATAGGAATTACCCAACACGGTTTTCCTGAAGAACAAAAACACAAAGAAATTTACGGCAAATACAACGTCTCTTTTCAATCTTTCCCCAATACCCAAAATGGATTGGCATGCTTGCAATCATGGGCAGAGGATTGCTTAGATTTTTGTGGCGATTATATTGATGAGAAAGGCAGATTTGCAGACCAAAAGTATTTGGATTTCTGGAGTGAAAAATTCCATCATGTAGTCGATTTTCCGCCTACTATTGGCCTCGCTCCCTGGAATTTGAAAGAACAACAGTTGCAACAAACCAACAAAAAGTGGCAAACAAAAGAAATTGTATTGGAAGCAATTAACCCAAACCAACGCATCCAACGATGCAGGGATATCACGTATAGCCTCCGCATCCCATATTTCATGGAGGTCCCTTTTTGTAGAACTTACCCAAGAAACCGCATACCTAAAGATAGGAAAGATCATGGTATCCATCAACTTGATGAACATGATTAATCCATTCTTAAACCTATATAGAAAATTGAATGGCAAACATCATCTCGCTTAAAACTCATACAGACAAAAGAGGTAACCTTACCGTAATTGATAACATCCTTCCTTTTGCCATCAAAAGGGTTTTTTACATTTATGGAGTGGATGATTCAAAACGCGGAGGTCACCGCCACCACAAAACCATTCAAGCAGCTACCTGTATCCAAGGTGAATGCAAGATTTACAACAATAACAACCAAGAAGAAGAAATATTCCATTTGGATAGCCCCGATAAATGTTTGATCCTACAACCCGATGATTGGCATGTGATGTTTGAATTTTCACCCAATGCCATTCTCATGGTTTTTGCATCAGAATCCTTTGAACCATCCGATTATATTTATGAACCGTATGAA
>JAGKXC010000155.1 GCA_021151535.1 Sphingobacteriia bacterium
TGAAGTTTCCTTTTGCAATTTTTACCATTCCATAGCCAAGTTCTGTGAACAATCACCGAATTTTGCAGTTGAATCCCCATCGCCCTACCATCAGTTATGATTAAAACCGGACATTACCTCGATCTCAAATACGGCAGAGACACACTTCAAGGTTGGTATTTATGCGATGAAGAAGGTGAAGAAGTTTTGCTTCCCAATAAATACTGCGATCCCAACGCCAAGGAAGGCGATGACATTACAGTCTTTATTTACCGCGATTCGGAAGATAGAATCATTGCCACCACCCGCGAACCCAAAATTGAACTTTACCGTTTTGCCCCCTTGGAAGTAGTAGCTTCTACGCCCATTGGCGCATTCTTGGATTGGGGCTTGGAAAAGGATTTGTTTGTTCCATTTAAAGAACAATATAGCAGATTACGTCCCGGCGACACTGCTGTTGTTTTTCTATACCGCGATGAAAAAACAGACCGTTTGCTGGCATCCGCAAGGATCAGCAAATGGCTCAATCATGTTGAGGTACCTTTGGCACCGAACACCGCCGTAGAAGCCCTCATTTTTGAATCCAACGAACGCGGATATAAAGTAATTGTGAACCAAAAACACCAAGGCATGATTTACAAAAATGAAGTGTATCAGCCTTTGTTTGTTGGTGATACCGTTACGGGATATGTGCGCTTGGTGAGAGAAAATGGCTTAATCGATGTTTCCATTCAACCGTTAGGAAGAGGCAAAGTAAAAGGCAACACCGATATCATTTTGGATGCGCTGAAAGAGATGGAAGGATTTTTAGAATTGAACGATAAATCCACTCCGGAAGATATCAAAATCCAGCTCAACATGAGCAAAAAAGCTTTCAAAGAAGCCATTGGAAAACTCTATAAAGAGAGAAAAATCAAAATCGTAGAAAACGGAATTCAAGCCATTTAGGCTATTTCTTCCACTTCACTTGAATATTTGGCTGGAATTTATAATTCCAAACTTGTCCTTTGGGAATGATTGCTGTTCCGGTAACTGTATAAACTACAGCATTTTTATGTTTGGCCATGAATTCCGAAAGCGATAAATTACCCAACCAATCGAAATGATCTTCTGCACTGGACAATGCAGATGGTGAAGTAGCTGTAATCACATCTTTCGTATTTACATTAATTTGTGCTGCATTTGCTGATGCGCCAACATTGAATTTAGCAGGCGTTTTTTCAGCAACAGAATCTTTTAAAATTGGCGATTCCTGCAACATTCTATCCAACACCTTCATGTTAAAATCCTGCAGTTTTGGCATCGCCATAAAAGGCAAATCTGACAACTCTGTTTGTAAAGAATCTTTGATATACCAACCAGAGTGGGAAATGGTAGCCACCAATTGCTGGTTTTTGAATTGAACATTCACATCACCACCCCAAGCAGAGGCAGTTCCCATATAATCAAAATCTTCATTTTGTTTTGCTGCACTATAATGACTTAAACCAGGTAAAAACATCACTGTTTTCAAATTGGCCTCCGAAATTAAATAGTAATCAATATTTTGATAATTTTCTGTTCCGCCTAACCAAGAAATCACTTCAAAATAATTTCCTTCTGTAAACGTTTTCACATGAGTAACACTATTGGATTGAGAATAGTTACCCTGAAAACACACTTGTGGATTAAAGTTCAGCACCTTCCATAAGCTTCCTTTTTTATTGGGCGATTCCATTTTTTCCAATACCGCCAAGCCCAACATACCTGATAAAAATCTGCCAACTGGAATAATCTCTGCGCAAGTATTGAACGAAACAACACAGCGTTGTTTGCCATCTACAGTTTGGTAATATTGAAGATCGGTAACAGTGGTAAAATTCCTATTAAAAGGAAATTCACGTTGAATTTCACTCAAATTCTTCTCTTCCATGGTGGGATTTACCAAAGATGGTGCAGTTCTATCATTTTGTTCAATGTATAACTGCGGCACACATTTTTTACAACCCCAAACCGCTTCGTTGGTATAATCGAGAGAATCATTTTTCTGATCCCAATCTTCCTTTATCCAATCCCATGCTGAGATGGTGGGAAACATCGCAAATAAAACCCGATTTGCATTGATTGAATCAGTTTCAAATTTTAGTGTATCAACACTTATCGCCCCGAAATCAATATCTGGTACGGGTATGAAATTAGAACCCGATTGAATCCTTTCCAAATCGGCCACAAACTCAGCCAACTTATTGGGTTGTGAAACAGATTTACGTGAATTGTTAGGCTGATGAATCATGGGCAAAATCAACAAAGTAGCCACCGGTAAAAGCAGTGAACTGTGCTTGGCTAATTTCTTGAATATCGACATTTTAATTGCGATTATTGACCAATAAAATAAAAATCTGCAACGAATTTAACACATATTTTTACTCCTGTTAGCAGAACACAAAAGATTTTCTACTGTCATATTTAAATCAAATTTTCATGACAGTAAATTGATATCAAATAAATGCGTATTTTCGTTGTCTTACAGTTTTTAAAATATCGAACAACAACCTATCATTCAACAAGTTACAAATCAAAATCATTAACATTCATCACATACTAAACTTTTTTATCACCCTAAATAAAACAAACCGAATAATAAATAAACTGCTTATGACAAACACATACAATTTTTTTTCTACCCTGATGAAAAGTTCACGATTGGGCATTCTGCTAATCGGTGTTTTTTACATGTTGATGAATCCAATTAACGCACAGAATGCTTTAGACTTTGACGGTTCAGACGACAAAGTAATGTGCGGAAACGATACATCTGTAAACTTATCGGGCACCAAATTCTCTTTAGAGGCATGGATTTACGCAACCGCATGGAAAACCAATGCATACGAAGGAAACGTAATCTGCAAAGAAGAAAACACCACCAACAATGGCTACATGTAAAAAACTACCACCAACCCGGTTTTACAATTGAACACTTGGCATCATGTTGCTTGTACCTATAACGGCGCAAAATTTTACTTCTTTGTTGACGGGGCGATTGTAGACTCTGTTTTAAGTACTTCATCCATGACGAAATCCAATGGCGTAAATTTAACTTTAGGCGATCATACCGGAACTTATCAAAGACGTTTCCAAGGCAGAATCGACGAAGTAAGAATTTGGGCAATTACCCGAACGCCTGCTGAGATCAAAGCATATAAGGATGTTGAATTTTGCGAACCACAAAAAGGGCTAAGGGCTTATTATAAATTCAATCAGGGCAAAGTTAACAGCAGCAATAGCACTGTAACTAAGTTAACTGATTATTCTGGATATGCTAACCATGGCACTTTGGCCAACTTTGCTTTGTCTGGTGCAAACAGCAACTGGACGTACGGCAAAGTTTTGGGCAAATCAACTGCAAAATATGATACACAAACATTAATTCGTTGCGATAAATATCGTTCTCCTAGTGGAAAATATTTGTGGAGCAAATCGGGCACATACAGAGACACATTGCCTACTTATTTTGGTTGCGACAGTGTTTTGTTAATTAAATTAACCCTACGCGCAAAGTCATACAAATCTATCACCGCTTGGGCTTGTAAAAGCTATACCAGTCCTTCTGGGTTATACACATACACCAAATCTGGCACTTATACAGATTATTTATTGAATGCTGCAGGTTGCGATAGTGTTATAACAATTAACTTAACCATTGGTGGAAAAACTACCAATCAATCGATGGATGTTTGTAACAAATATGTTTCCGTTACAGGAAAAACCTATACGGAAACCGGCATCTACACAGATACTTTAGTTGATTATCGTGGATGTGACAGTTTTGTTGTAACCGATTTAAAGGTGAGAAAAACCACTTATAATACAATTGAAAAATTATTTTGTGCTCCCTTCAAATCGCCTAGCAGAAAATTCATGATTTCTCAGGCTGGAACTTACAAAGACACCTTACAGAACGCGGTAGGTTGCGACAGCGTTATTACCATTGTTGCCAAATCAAAAGCCACTTTCAAAACCATCAACGTTACTGTTTGTGATGCTTATGTTGCACCAAGTGAGCGTTATGTATGGCGCACAACAGGTACCTTTAAAGATACTGTAATGAATTCGCTGTTCTGCGATAGTATTGTTACCATCAACTTAACAGTTATTGGCAAGAAATATACAGATTTAAAAATCGATGCTTGTAAGTTTTACAAATCGCCAAGCGGAAAGATTAACACCAATAAATCAGGCCTTTACACAGACACACTTAAATCTTCAATTGGCTGTGACAGTATTTTAAACATTACTTTGAACATCATCAAAGTAGGTAAAAATGTGGGTGTAGTTGGCGATGTTCTAACTTGTACCAACACAACAGCAACAAGTTATCAGTGGTTGATTTGCAACCAAAATTACAAGCAGGTTAGCGGAGAAACCAGCAGAATTTTCAACGCCAAAACCAATGGAAACTATGCGATTGAAGTAACTGA
>JAGKXC010000156.1 GCA_021151535.1 Sphingobacteriia bacterium
TACCCAAATCCAGCAAACGATATTCTTAGAATTGAGATGACAAACAACAAAGAGATGGTGGCTACCATTACCAGCTTAACAGGCAAATTCATTGCTAGCAAAAAAGAGAGCAATTCAACCATGCAAATGAACATCAATGGATTAACTCCTGGTATGTACATTTTAACCGTTGAATCTGGTGGCAGCAGGTCTGTTCAAAGATTCATCAAGTTGTAATTTTAAAATAAATCATAAAAATGGCCGCTGAAATTAGTGGCCTTTTTTATTGTGCAAACTCCTCGCCCCAAGCATGCAATGAAATAATGCTAGGCAGCAACTTCGCACCCTTTTCGGTTAACGCATATTCTACTGTTGGCGGAACAGTTGCAAACACTTCCCGCGTTACAATACCATTGGCTTCCATATTTTTCAATTCCTTCACCAACATTCGTGTATTTATTCCTTCAACGCTGCGCTCAATTTCTTTAAAGCGCATCTTCCCTTTTGATAAAATATAAATAATGGGCATAGACCATTTGCCACCAATGACATCCAATACATCCCTTAATGAACACGATTTTTCGGAAACCTTCATTTTTTTATTTTTATAACCTGCTGATTTTGTTTAATACTTTAAAAAGTGTTACTACTTCACAAAGGTGAAACTACTTTCAAAATTAAAGTATTGAATCTAATTTTGCAAAACAAATTTATTTTATGAAATTATTACAACCAATTACACTCGGTGGCAAATCGCTGAAAAACAGCATGGCGATGGCTCCTATGACACGCTCAAGAGCAGATTTCCATGGCATAGTGAGCGATTCCACGGTTTTATATTATACCCAACGTGCAAGTGCTGGCTTAATCATCACTGAGGCGATCAACATTTCCAACGAGGCATTAGGAAGTCCGCTTACTCCCGGCATTTTCACACCCGAACAAATTGAGGGTTGGAAAAAGGTTACCCAAGCTGTCCATGAGAACCATGGAGTTATTTACGCACAATTGTGGCATACAGGTCGTGTTGGGCATTCCTTGGTTAAGAATGGCAACCTTCCGGTTGCTCCATCGGCAATCGCCATACAAGGACAGCAACATTCGAAACGCCACGTACGCTTTCAACAGATGAAGTGAAGCAAATTGTACAGACCTATAAGCAAGCCGCTATAAATGCCATGGAAGCTGGATTCGACGGTGTGGAATTGCATGCTGCATTTGGGTATTTGCCCAACCAATTTTTAGCAGATAGTGCCAACCAACGTACCGACGAGTATGGAGGAAGCTTTGAGAACCGCAACCGTTTTGTGATGGAGATTATGCAGGAGATGGTTTCGGCGATTGGAGAAAACAAAGTGGCGATACGTATTTCGCCAACAAGCACATACAACAACATTACCCATGAGAACCCAACGGAGCAATTCACATTGTTGATACAGGGTTTAAATAACCTTCCCCTTTCCTATGTTCATATCATGAATGTACCATTTCCAAAGGCTCAGTTCCCTCAATATCCTGCAGATTCTGTAGCTACATTTGGTACAATTTCAAAGCATCCGATCATCGCAAATTATGGATATTCTCGTGAAACTGGCGAGGCAGAATTGGAAAAAGGAATCGCCAAAATGATCGCGTACGGTTCATTGTTTTTGGCCAATCCTGACTTACCCAAGCGTTTTGAACTAGACGCTGAATTAAATGAAGCGGATCGCGCAACCATGTTTGGCGGCAATGATGAAGGTTACATTGATTACCCATTTTTAGCGGAATAAAACAACTTTTATGACAGACAATATTTTGGTAATTTTCACCATTTCTACGGATAATTTACCCGATAATTTTCAGGAGATCATCCAACACGAACAAGCGGTTTTGGCAAGATGGAAACAAGAGGGTTTGGTGGAACATTTGTTCTTACGTCCTACCCGAAATGGCGCTGTGATTGTATTCAACAACATTGACGAAGCGGAGGCAAAATCCCTTATTGAAACATTGCCACTATATCCGTTTATCATTTCAGCGGAATATTACCCGCTGATGAAACAATTTTAAAGCATAAAACTTGGTTGGATAACGGCTGATTATTGGCGAAATTCAACCAAGTTTTTCTAAATACCACTTAGCCATTGCTGTTACGGCAAATCGATTTTTTACTGCTGAACAACAATTTGATGGGTTTCTAGCACCTGTCTTTGCTTATTTGCGAGTTGTATAAAATATATTCCGCTTGGAAATTGTGAGCAAGGAATTTGGGTTAGATTTTGCGAAGATTTAAAAACCACTTTACCCGTATTATCAAACATTTTAATCTCCCAATTCTCAACAAAATCCTTTGGATAGGAAATCGTAATTTGATTCGACGCAGGACTAGGATAAACCGCACACAATTTCGTTTCAACTTTGATATCAACTACCCTATCTGTGATATTACAGCCCAAAGAAAAACACCCATTGTTATCCAATTTAAACATGGCTGATTTACGAATAAAGGAAAAACTATCGCTATATCTTTCAAGAATTTGCTGCTGACCGGAAACCAAAATCCCCTTATCTGGCGTTGTAATAAAACTCTCTGGGAAGAATCCTCTTTCAAATGTATCCTTGGGAAAGAAATTGAAATCTCTATACCAAATCGGATTTCCCGAAAAATCTGTTTTAATTAAAATCGGCCACATCTTGCTGATCCCTTTGTATTCTTGATTTTTTATACCACTACAAAGCCAAACAATTGAATTTCCATCTACTACTTGAGCGTGATATAAGTAAACATTAAATGTATTTGAATGGTCATTGGAAATAAACTTCCAATTAATATATTGTTTAATGTTTTTTACCCAAAGTCGTCTACCTGTATTTCCATCAATTTCAGCCATCCAAATTGTAGCACCTGGATTATCTGTTGTTGTAATATTATCACGTTTGGGGTTTCGTCTTGGTCTATAATAGGCATCAATCCAAGCACAGACAATATTTCCAGATGGTAGTTGCACCATTTGAAAATAACTTGTATTTGCGGTATCCTGATCCAAACCGCTGGGCTTACATTCCCAAATCACATTCCCCAAAGTATCTATTTTGGTAATTACATTTTCCCAACCATCATTATTAGCACAAGGACTTCCCCAATACTCTAAAGAATTAAGCAAAAGGAATGAATTATCTTGATTGTCTCCTATAATTTGATCAATTTGCCTAGTCTTATCTCTATCTTCATAGGGCGATAGTTTTGTGTACACAAATCTGCTAGAGCCATCATCATAAATTTGTTCTATTCTATTATTGATAAAATAACTCTTATTCACGTTCCGATACCATGCCATTATCGCATATTTCCTACCTGAAATATTGAACAATCCTGAGCTGTAATTATAATTTGATGGATAATTCAAATCAATATTTTGTTGGGTAAACCCAGGATACACATGAAATTGTGAAGTCGCAACAAAGTTATCACCTCGAAGCCTATCCATTGTCCCATACAAATACTGTCCCTTACCCGTTTGGATTGAGTTATATTTATTTAGATATACCAAATCTGAATTCGGGGTATCCATAGAATTATAATAGTAATGAGAATCAACTGTCAATAAGTTTCCATTCGACAACATACTTTTATTAATCTTCATTCCTGCAATTGGCATATTGATTCCCCCCTGAAAATCCTCACAAAAAGTAACAATTGTATTACTATCAACAAAACTATTAAAAGCCTTGATTCCTGGTAAGGTTTTGTACCATGTATTTTGAGCAGTCAAATTCACTATCATGCTCAAAAACAAAATGTTGAGTAAGGTTCTTTTCATATAGATTAAAAAATAAAACTACATAAAAAATATTAATAGGCAAGATATTAT
>JAGKXC010000157.1 GCA_021151535.1 Sphingobacteriia bacterium
TTCGGTTGCTGGTGGTGAAATTTCCAATGTGGTATTTTGGGGCTATAGCAACAAAGGTCATGATGGTTTCTTGGGCAATGCTGTTTTGGGTCAATGGTGCAATATTGGTGCAGACACCAATGCCAGCAACCTAAAAAACACCTATGACGACGTAAAAGTTTGGAACTACAGCAGCCGTAGGTTTGAAAAAAGCGGATTACAATTTGTGGGTCTTCTGATGGGCGACCACTCAAAGTGTGGGATCAATACGATGTTTAACACCGGAACGGTGGTAGGCGTGGCATGTAATATATTCGGTAGCGGTTTTCCTCGAAACTTTGTTCAAGATTTTAGCTGGGGTGGCCCGCAGGGCGTGATTCAGCACCAATTAAGCGCAGTAGACAAAACCGCTGCGTTGGTGATGCCACGCCGCAAAAAAACATATACGGAAACGGAAAAAGAAATCCTTCATCACGTTTTCAACCAGTTTGCCGTTTCCGCCGGAGAATAGTTTTCCGCCGGAGAATGGTTTCTTGGAGAATTGCCGCCGCCGCCGCATAGCCTCCGTAACATAGCCTCCATAACATAGCCTCCGCCTTAGACTAGACTCCGCCGCCGCCACATAGCCGCCGCAGGATTGCCGCCAACGCAACATTACATCCTCAGCAGACTAAATAGCCTAGTCAAAAAAATAAAACCCATAAAAAAAGGGACTCTGCTAAAGCAAAGTCCCTTTTTCAATTATTTCAACTAAAATTACAATGCAGAATTCATGCTTCTTACTGCAGCTGCACTCTTAGCAAATTCAGCTTTTTCTTCGTCGTTCAAATCAATATTCACGATAGACTCCCAACCATTTTTACCCAAAATAACTGGCACACCCATGCAAATATCGCTTTCGCCAAATTCACCTTCCAAGTAAACAGAACAAGGGAACATCTTCTTTTGGTCGCAAACAATGCTTTGAACCAAAGAAGAAACAGATGCACCTGGTGCATACCAAGCACTAGTGCCCAACATTCCAGTTAAAGTAGCACCGCCAACCATGGTGTCGGCTTTTACTTTCGCCAAGGTATCAGCAGCAGCAAATTGCGCTACTGGAACACCGCGGTAACCAGCCAAACGAGTCAAAGGAATCATGGTTGTATCGCCATGGCCTCCGATTACCATTCCATCTACGTCATTGGCAGGGCAATTCAACGCTTGAGAAAGATAGTGTCTGAAACGAGCACTATCTAAAATACCACCCATACCGATGATTCTATTTTTAGGCAATCCACTGGCTTTCAACGCCAAATACGTCATGGTATCCATCGGATTACTTACAATCACGAAAATTGCATTGGGAGAATGAGCTAAACAGCTTTCAACAACCCCTTTAACAATACCGGCATTGATACCGATCAACTCTTCACGGGTCATACCAGGCTTTCTAGGAATACCACTGGTTACAACAACCACATCGCTGTTAGCTGTTTTTGAATAATCATTGGTACTACCTGAAATACGGGTATCAAAACCGTTCAAAGTAGCCGTTTGCATCAAGTCTAAAGCTTTACCTTCTGCAAAATTTTCTTTGATATCCAACAAAACAACTTCTGAAGCGAAATTCTTCATGGCGATGTATTCAGCGCAACTTGCACCAACATTACCCGCACCGATTACTGTGATTTTACTCATGGCGATTTTTATAAATGTTAAAAACTCAATACAAAGGTAGTGAAATTGAGTTGCTAATTTTAAGAAACAAGCCAATATAGTAATGAGAAATTACATCAAGACTTTCAAGCAAACAATCGCCAAAACCTTAGGAATAATGGTAGTTCTGCTTGCATTCGGTTCATGTAACTTGCAAAAACGTTATCATAGCAATGGTTTTAACATAGGGTTTACATGGCCAAAATCCGGTATTAAAAGCGTTGCAAAAAACCGTCAAATCACTGAAAATCAACAGGTAAAATCAACATTGCAAAAAAAGACAAAATCGTCTCAATTGAATACTACAGCGCTATTGGAGAGCACTGATTTTACTAGTGATTTCGAAATTAAAGCCGCCCCAATACCATCGCCAAACCCACCCATCTCAAGTGTGAGTGTTCAAAAAATTAGTCAAACCGCTCATTTCACCAAGCATAAACCTTACAAAATTCCGAGTTTAGAATATCAAAATTCTTATAATAAAACCGTGATGAAAGCAGCCGATATGGATGCTAAGAGTTTTAACAATTTCCAATGGGCAGTTAGATTAAATCGCTGGGCCTTGTATAGCATTGGAATAATCATTGCCTCGTTACTGGTTTTAGCTGTTTTATCTATTTCTTTAACTGGGCTGGGTCCATTGGCGAAGAAATTGGTGGTTTACACAATTGTGGGCATTCCAGGCACATTAGAATTAGCCTCGTTGGCTACACTATTTGCCGGATTTGTAAATATTGAAATGGGCAGTTTGTTTTACCAACATGCGATAAACCAATTGCCAGATGCCTTGAAATTGCGAGCAGAGGCAAACATTTTAAGTGCACGTTTGCCTTATGTAAGTAAAAAATTCACCATTCGTACGGCAAAAACCATTATTCAAAAGTACCAAACACTTCCCAATACCAGTTATTTGAATTCAGTAGAACAAACCCTTGCCGAACTACAACATAAAAAGACCAGGGTAAATACGGATGCTTGGAAAGACACGAAAGATATTGGGAAATTCATAGGAATTGCATTATTGGTAACTTTATTGTTTGCCTTAATGCCATAAAGGCAAAATAAAACAAAGCATAACTGTTTAAAATTCATTACAATAAAAGCTATTTAGGGCTTTTAACTTTTTATCAAAACTTATTCACTTTATTTTTTTTGAGGGTTTAAGTAACCGAAATTTGTATGGATAAAATACATC
>JAGKXC010000158.1 GCA_021151535.1 Sphingobacteriia bacterium
GTAGTTCTATTTATCATTTGTTTTTCCATTTACTATTTTATTATTTCAAAATAACACAATTTTTTATTATTTATTCTCAGATAATAAAAATCCAATTGAATTACCAATTTTCTTCTCTTGCGAATCATATCGCTCACTATCACATAATTCCATAATCGTTTCCAATTTTGTTTTACGTAATCCCAAAAGTTTCTCAACTGCAAATCTTCTTGAAATATTGGTAATCTCACCTGGTGTAAAATCATATTTCTCCACCAAAGTATCTAAATCAGCGGCACGCAATCCTTTAATCGCCGATTTCCAAATAGATTTCTTTGCTTCCGCATTTGGCGATTCAAACAACACCTTCATAATCCAACGTCTTTCAAATGCTGAGTCCATATTTTTCGTCAAATTGGTTGTACCAATCATAATTCCATTAAAATTCTCCATCTCTTCCAACAAGATATTCTGCAATGCATTTGTCATCTGATCAACAGAGCTACTGATTTCAATTCTTTTCCCAATGATCTGATCGCACTCATTCAAAAAAAGAATGGGTTTAACTTGCATCCTATCATACGCCATCCGATAATCCCTAAATACCGCTTTCAATTGACTTTCACTCTCTCCTACCCATTTGGATTGGAAGTCAGTTACCTGAATCTTCATCAAAGGCCTACCCGTTAATTTACTCAATTGCAATGCAAATTCAGTTTTTCCGCATCCTGGGCCTCCGTGAAACAACATGGTTATCCCTTTCATTTTCGCATTCTTAGGAAATGAATCTTGATATTTTTGAAATGCCTCAGGCAACAACAACTGCTGTATACGCTGGGTTTTATCCAACAAAGTAGGATTGAAGAATAGATTTACTTTCTGAATTTGATTGGAAAGAATCATGGGTGTTTTGATTGCTCCCATCTTCGCCCTAATTGCCTTCATAACAACTGGATCCAATTCCTTTAACAACTCTTCATAACCTTTGTTTGATAGACGTAGTACAGGATTGTTTTCCAATCTGTTACCTCCAACAATTTCAACATAACCATCAGCAATGGGTTCCCATTTTTCATCCAACACGCTTTGACGCAGATGCTGAATATTATTTCTACCATAATTAATAAAAACATCCATGTAAGAAAAATCAAATCCATCGGCATCAACCAACGCCTTCGCACAAATAGCAAACAACAAATACGAGTTTATCGTTATTAGAAAGAAATAATTATCATCACAATATTTAACCAAACTCAACTTTTTATTGACTGACTGAATATCATCTAAAATCCCATCTGCCTCTCTTTCACTTAATACATCTTGATCTAAACCTTTTTTCTTAAAATATTCCAATGCACTTTCCAATCCATGAGGACCTATTTTAGTAAAATAGTCAACATTGTTTTCATCCAATGCTTCAACAAATTTATTATGCACACACAAAAATGAATCACCATTTTCTCCTTTATGGCGATACAGAAAATCCCATTTCTTTAAATATCGCAATTCTATTCTGAATGCGCTCATATTTTCCAGAAAATAATTCTTCAATAACTTATAAAGCTTCCTTTCTGTTAGATTGTTCTCTTCTTCAGTTAAGCAATAGATAGAAACAAAAACCGCAGTTCTTTCCAATGGCATTTTAAAAAGATCAGACAGTTTAACAACATGGGTTAATTCATTCAGACTTTTGGTTGAAAGAAAATTAATCTGAATATCTTCATAGGCGTTTTTCACCATCAAGATGAGATCAGACTTTTCCTTAACAGGCTTGTTACGTTCAACGAACTCAGTTATTTTCAATTTTCTCATATTCTAATTTTTAAACAATAAAAGGAGGCGCGCCTTTTTAGGGCGATATTGGAGAAACGAAGTTTTTGGATTTATTTAAATATATGAATTAAATCCCAGATTTCCAAATTTCTCAAAAAAAATAGCCGAGAAATTCACTCGGCTATCAAATACAGACGCAGTTGTTATTCTATCAACTTTACAACTTTTTACTAGTTATCAATTCGATTTCATTTTTAGCTGAAATACCGAATCGAATAGTATCGCCATATTTATAATGGGATTGAATATAGTCAATATAAGGTCTTTTGAAATTTAATCTAGGAGAGCGATATCCGTTGGCTCTGCGATCAATTCTACAATCGAAAACTTGTTGACCAATTCGTAATTTAACCATTTCATTTTCCAATCCAAAAAAATGATCTACTCTAACACCCGGATTAATAAACCCTTGATTAAAATATGCCTCCCCAAGAGTTACATTAAAATAATCAAGGAATGTCAATTGCTCAACATCCTCACCAGAATCAGCCAAATCCTCACTTATACCAATTGACTCTATCACCTCAGTTTCAGTTAGATAATTATTGTTACGACCATTCCAATTTGGTTGTAAAGTTCTTACAAGAGAATCTTCTAATCCAGCTGCTAAATTTATATGATAGATTCCCCATGAGAGGCAATCTAAACTCTTTAACATGAAAATATCTACATTTTCACCAGCTGATAACAGCTTCTTTATTCCGTCATTAACTTTTATATTTGTCTGTTGACCACTGCCAGGATTTTTATAACCCTGAAAACGCCCTTTTAAACTACGAGTAGTTTTACCAATATACATAACTTCATCTTCTTCCTTATTACTTGGGATTCGTACAAATGCATAAAGTGCATTAGGATAAAGAATAGAATCCAAAAAACCCGACTCAATCTTGTAATTTAATTGACCATTTTCAATTTGCCAATTACCAATTCTCTCAAATTGGATTTCTAATAAATCATTTGAATTTGCCATATGAAATTAATATATAAATTTAAACTTTTGAATTAAAT
>JAGKXC010000159.1 GCA_021151535.1 Sphingobacteriia bacterium
GTGGCCGATTGCTTGGCCGCCGCAAAATGTAATAAATAACCCTTCTTCCTACCTGGTGTTAATGCCTCAAATGCCGCTTTTAATTCAGCATCGTTGTTCATCCTGTTTTCAAACTCCTCAGGAATATCATAATCTTCCGCCTTCTTGAATGCCACCTTTACACCTTTTACCTCCAATTCAATCGCTTCCAAAATATACGCCTTAATCTCATTCTCTAATCCCAATACCTCTTCGGCTGATGTCACTGGGAAATAACGAATAGCCTGACTGTTTTCGCCCGGACTTACCAAAATATTGTGTTCATCATGCAACAACGAACCTTTGAAAAATCCAATGCAGCAAAACTCTTTCATCGCCCCGATATTCGCTACATTCTTACCCTTCCACGAATAAGTTGGAAATCCCCATTTTACGGATTCTTCCAACATGCAGTCTAACAAAATCCTGCGCAATTCCATCATCGCCCCCGTCCATTGCATCGCCTTACATTGGGGTGTACCCCCTAATTTGCATCGACCGCAGCCGCTTTCAAAAAACACTTCAACTGTTGTGGGCATCATAGTCCACAAAAATACAGATTGTTTATGGAGTGCGAATTAATGTTACCGGAATTTCGGTGAATATCGGCTTGCTGCCTTCGCCAATGTAAAAATTGAATAGGGCGAAGTAGGTGCCGGAAGGACATTCTGCGCCCACATTGTTTACCTTGCCATTCCACAGTTGTGTTGGGTCTGAAGCCCATGCTTGCTTTGCTTCGTAAATCAATTCTCCCCATCGATTGAAAATAGCAACATCGTATTTGAAATTTCCACCGATGTAATCAATCGCCAGTAAATCATTTTTCCCATCCGCATTGGGAGTGAAAACGTTATACAATTTGTAAGCAATCTTTGAAGCATATACATTCACACAGAAAGTATCCTTGCAACCATCAGAATTTATGGCCTCCAAACAAACTTGGTGGTATTGGCCCTTGGGTTCAAATTTGTACTGGAATGGAATGGCTGGAGCATCTTGTTTTTCTTGATCTACCTTCCAATTGATGGCGGAATCTGTACTCGATTCGTTGATGAAAATAAATTCGGGTTTGTTGGCAGAGTCAATCGAGAATTTGGCTGTAACGGATGAGTTGCGCACGCTTAGTTGGAATACAGAATCGCAGCCATTTTTATCTTTCAGGCGCTCCAAAATCTTGGTGGGTAACAAATAGGTTTTTCCTTTGAAAATCACCGAATCTTCGTTGCAAAGGAATACCGACGCACTTGAATCCCGGTTTGGGAACAGCACCGTTTCGGTTTGTAAAATGGAATCGCAGCCCACAGCATTTATCAAGGTATCAATGAAAATTCCCTGTTTAAATCGCCATTTTCCTGCTAGAAACAATGAATCGCCCTTGCAAAATTGGAGCTTACGCCCTTTAAAACTAGGGGAGAGCAGGGTGATTTCGGTGTGCAGAATTGAGTCGCAATTTTTGCTGCTTATAAGGGTATCTAGGTAATGGCCTTGAGCGAAATATTTTTTATTTCCGGGCGATAAAAATGTGTCGCCATCGCAAATGTTAATCTTTTGGAATCCAGAATCCAACAATACCGTGATTTGCTGTCTTTCAATGTATTTGCAGCCTGCGGTATCTGTTACTTGCTCAAAATAAGCACCGGCGGAAGTGATCTTTTGTTTATGGAAATAAAAGGTATCGCGGTTGCAGATGGTATCCGAAAATTGCGCCGTATCGGTTTGGAAAAACACCTGCATTTTCATGAATGAATCGCAGCCAACCGCGTTCTTTACAGTGTCGAAGTAAGTGCCAGAAGCAGTTAGCAAATATTTGTTGAATGTAACGGTATCGCCAAAACACCGGTGAACACTTTGTGTAGACCTACTCTTTAAATGCTTGATCACATTGTAATCGATAATCGAATCGCAGCCGAAGTAAGTTTTTAATGTATCCGTAAACTGGGAGGACTGATAAATCTTTTTGCCGTTGATGCTAAGGGTGTCGCCTTCGCAAATATCGTACTTGCAGCTACTGTCGAAGGAATGCCTAACCGTAAATTTTACAGTTTTAAAAGTGCCGATACCGAATTGATTGATAAGAATATAGAGCTTGTAATCAGTGTCAATTTTGGGCTGGATCAGACTATCTGAAATTTTCCCTTTGCGTGTAGTACTTTGTACTTTTTCATTGGTTTTATCATTTCGCCATTCAAATGTGTAGGTAAGCAAGGAGTCTGGATTGTTGATTTTTACCCATAGTGGATCGCCACAAGAACGCAAACTACTTGTGGTTAAACGGATTTTATTGCCACAAGGCGTCTCGCATGAAATCGCCGCAATGAAACTATCGCCCGAAACATACAATAGATGTTCGTCGTAATTATACTGAATATCGTAAACGCGATTGGGTTTGTTTTTAAAAATTTGTAACGTTTTTTGGTAAGTAAATTTCGTTCCATCAAATTGATATACATATACTTTAGTGCTATCGCCACCCAAATAGACATGGTTGCAAGAATCAACGCTAATGCCGCTCGTATTGATGATTAAATTGGCTGGAACTGAATCTCTGGCAAGAACTTTTCCAGTTAATTTATCGATGGCCGATATATGTTTGCCATCATATACATACAGAAATTGATCGTAAACCGCTAAACATTTGAAATGATTGCTTCGGTACCAATTAGAATAAATATTAGATGAATACCGAATGGCTTGAATCACATTGTTATCAAACTCTAAAAAACTGTTGAATCCCCAAAAAGATGTCCATTTGGC
>JAGKXC010000051.1 GCA_021151535.1 Sphingobacteriia bacterium
GCATATGAAAATCCAGCGGGTAGCGACAAGGAAAAGACTGATATCTGCAAATTGCGTAGAGCTGCATGTATGGAAATAGGTGACAAAGAATGCGTAATTAACAATGTGCAAACTATTTATTCAATGGAAGGGATGAACTTTATCAAAGGGATAATTATTCCAAGTTCAACCAACAAGAGTGAGATTTCTGCATGGTTATTCAATAATTCAGGTAAAATTTTAAAATCTACTGCTGATGGTTATCAAACTATTGAATGGAAAGATGACAATGGGGTAGCAATTGTTGTTGAATGCGCACCAAATGGATTGGTGAAGAGTGTTGTATTGAAATAAATTAGAACATATAGAAGCACAGGTTAATTGCTTGTGCTTTTATTTCGTAATATCAATTTAACATAATGTAAATTATGAAACAAATAACAATCAAAAAATAAGGCTGTGAGAATTCAATCTTTCACAGCCTTATTCATTGTTATTCAGTATTTTGAATTCTTACAATTCAATGCTTCTTGAATCTCATCATTTCGTTTGTATTATAATCTTCAATTTATCTAATGTTCAATTTCTCAATAACAACAACATTCCCTTTAAATTGATCAGCTTCAAATTCTACCAAATAAATTCCAGATGTAAAATTTTTCAAACCAATCTTTGTCAATCCTTCAGAAACTGCCGTCTCAGAAATCATCATTCCATTAATCGTTCTAATCATTACTTTGCCCGCAAATTTTGTTTCGAAATTTACATAGTCTGAAGTTGGATTTGGATAAACTTGGGTTTTGGCTTTTATCATTTGCTTAATATCAAGTGAATTAAAGGCAATTGCATCGCTGCTATCCGAATTACAGCCGTTCTCAGTGTAGATACAACGATAATTCCCATTCAACTTTGCTTTATAAATTCTTCCGGTTCCAACCAAATTACCATTTGAATACCATGAATAAACGCCATTACCAACGTTCTGCGCTTGTAAACTGTCCATGAATCGACTTACGGTTACCTTTTTTACTCCGTTA
Source organism: Sphingobacteriia bacterium (assembly GCA_021151535.1). Classification (GTDB taxonomy): domain Bacteria; phylum Bacteroidota; class Bacteroidia; order NS11-12g; family UBA955; genus JAGKXC01. The sequence continues at coordinate 1,017 of JAGKXC010000051.1, forward strand.
ATTTGCTTAATTGTGTCTCTTAAAATCACACTGCCGGGTGAAACGCAATATTGCGATGAAGTCAATTTAACATTGTATTTATCGTTTAATACAGACCACAAATTACTCAATGTATCTGTGGATCTGCCTGATAATATCTTGCTATTTAACGACCACTCATATTGCATATTGGATGAATGAATTGTAGTATCACCTAATACAACGCTAAAACCAAACGTATCTGCCGCACATAACTGAGTTTTCCGAATTAATTGAGCTTTCAAAACAATTGAATCCGTAACCGTGATAAAACCAGTTTTTGTGATAACATCATTACCCAATGCATTTCCTGCGTCTAAACTAATTTCATATACCCCCCCTTTTGTAAATTGAACCTTAGGGTTTTTAGATTTATTTGAAGTACCACTTTTAAAAACCATACCAGCAGACGGAGTAATGGTCCAAGTCCAATCTGTTGGATTAAATAAACTAGAATCAGTGAAGGTTACCGTTTCCGTTGCACAAACCGATAATTTACTTGCTCCAAATTTGGCAATTGGCGACTCCTTGCTCCAAGCATCAGATGTAAAAACACCTCTTCCATGGGTAACAGCCATAATAACTCTATCGTTGTCTCGATAACGCAAAGCCAATGTTTTAACAGGTCCCATACCTGTATTATAAGCCGTCCAAACAACTGAAGCGGCGTAAATATTAGAAGTTCCGAATATGCCTAACTCCGTTGCGATGATCACCTCTCCCATTTTATTTGGATTCACCAAAATACTCCAAACAGGCATGTTGGGTAAATTGCCATCTTTCGCAATCCAAGTTGTTCCACCATCGGGTGAAAAATAAATATTACTAATGCCGTAATTCGACAATGTAACAAACAAACTATCTGTGAATTTATGGCGATAAATGCTACTCACATTTCCAGCATTGATAGAGCCTGTTATATCAGAAAAAACAGGTGTTGTAATTCCAGCATCCAATGATACCAATAATTTACCCGCATCCGTTCCAACGTAAATTTGAGCTTTTCCAGAAGAGGATTTTGACGCAAAAAATGAAGAAGCGCTACCCAATGAGGTTGCACCAAAACTAATTGTAGAAACAGACGTAGAAGCATTCCCCAATTTGTTTCTATACAATGTTCCAGCTGCTTTGCCTGTAAACAAGTAGTCATTGATGGGGTCTAAAACACCTGGATTAATAAATTTCCCTGTAGTTCCGTCATCGATAATTTTAGAAGAAGATGACCAATTGTTGGTGGTGGCATAAAATTGATTATAAACATATGACACTACTTGTTTATTGTCGTTTAACGATGAAATAAAGCAATATCCTCCATCGCCGCCAGAAATCATGTTTTCATTATTCAAACCAGTTGAAGAAAATGCATGTGTACCATTGTCTTGAGCTCCAGCAAGCATAAAATTAGATCCCTTGGTTTGACTTATATCTCCCCAATAAAATTGCGTTGCCAAATATCCATTGTTTTTCTCAGTAAAAGCAGTAGCGCTATTGGCTATATTGTTTGTGGCATCGCTACAGTAGAAAACTCCACCGTCTGAACCAATCAAAACCTTTTTACCGTCGGCATGAAAAGCAATTGCATGAACGTCTGCATGAACATAGCTGCAGTTTAATGCGTTTAATCCTGGATTGTTGCTCCATTTGCTAATTTGCGTCCAAGATGTTCCTTGATTGGTTGATAAAAACAAATCGATTGCACCACAAATGATAAAATTAGAATCGGTTGTACTTACGGCCATTGTCCAATCATACCAAGCCTGCCCTCTAGAGAAATCGGTTGCAGGAATTGAATTGTCAGCTTCAACTGGCTTTTTCATTTTTTGCCATGTTACACCGCGGTCCAAAGATTTAATTAACGTATCTGCTTTTCCGCTTTTTTCGATCATACAGTAAATCACATTGGCCGAAGTTGGTGCACAGGCCATTTCCATCCTTGAACTTAAATTGCTGTATTTATAAGCCTCTGAGTACGTTGTACCGTTATCCGTGTATAAAATTCTTCCGCCTCCTTTATCGGATGAACCCGTTGCTGAATTCTGCTTCGTAGCTACCCAAAGTCGGTTTAAAGCGTCGATTTCAAAATCAGCAGGTGCATAATTAAACGACTGTCCCGAAGGGCGAATATTTAAATTTGTAAAAGACGAACCGCCATTGGTACTGCGATAAATACCGGGTGTAGTTGCTCCACCATGCCAAGTACCTTGAAAATACATAACATCAACTGCCGCATAAATCACTGATGTTCCGTTTTCATTGCGTACAATGATATCATTGATATAATAATAACCGGTTGTGCTCGACAAACTTTGGAACGTTCTTCCCGAATCAGTGCTTTTAAAAATACCATAACCCCTTGATGTAGAAGTTGTTGTACCCCATCCCTCGCCTGTTCCAACATAAATTGTTCCTGGATTATTGGGATCAAATGCCATACAAGTCACGGTAATGTTTGCCCAGATATCGGAAACCGACTGCCATTTTGAGGTTGCGCTAGTAATATCATTGTTATACCACAAACCACCAGTTACTGCGCCTGCCCAAACCTTTTTACCAGTTGGATCTAATGGATCAAAGGAAATGCATCGGGTTCTTCCCCCAATATTATTTGGACCTCGACTTTCCCATTGTGTTTTTGCGCCACCAGGTTGAGCACGGTTGGCCAATGATTTATTTTGCAAAGTTTGCATTACCGGCACCAATTCTTCTGGCGATGGTTTTCCGGTTTTGGGATTCATGGTTGCTACATAATCTTGAATCCAATAACCCAATGGAGTTTCCTCCGTTAATTGCATATTATAGCTTAATCGTCTATTTGCGATAAGCGATTTTTTTAATTTCCTTTCGGTTTTCTTGACTACCTTATGGTAACGGGAAACGCTATTTAGCTGAGCATGAACCTTAGGCACAACGCCTATCGCCATGCAATAAAATAGTAATAAGGAAAATGATTTAGCACGAAAAAATACTGTAGTCTTCATAGAATAACTGAATAAGGAAATGAATCCTTACAATAATCGTTATTCCACCCAAGATTTCCAATACTTTGGATCTTCTATTTCTAACGCTTCTTGGGTAATCATCAATGGATAGAAAGGATCTACCATTACGGCCAACTCTTTGGTTTCCTTAGCACCAATGCTTTTTTCAACAGTGCCTGGATGAGGTCCATGTGGAATTCCTTTTGGATGCAATGTAATCATTCCTCTTTCCACATGTTTTCTGCTCATAAAATCGCCATCAACATAATAAAGAATTTCATCACTATCTACGTTGCTATGGTTATAAGGTGCTGGAATTGATTGAGGATGATAATCATACAAGCGAGGGACAAAGCTGCAAATGACAAAATTTCTACCTTCGAAAGTTTGATGAATTGGCGGCGGCATATGCAATCTACCGGTAATTGGCTCGAAATTATGAATGCTAAATCCAAATGGATACAAGTAACCATCCCAACCAATTGCGTCAAATGGATGAGTAGCATAGGTATAAGGCCACATCATTCCTTGCTTTTTGATATAAACGGTAAAATCGCCTTTTTCATCGTGCGTTTTCAAGTTCTTAGGCAATTTGATATCTCTTTCGCAATAAGGTGAATGCTCCATTAACTGTCCAACAGCGTTTTGATAACGTTTAGGCGGATAAATTGGGGTTGGCGATTCCATGACCATCAAACGGTTTTGATTGGTTTGAAAGGTTAATTGGTAAATAGTGCCTCTGGGAATTACCAAATAATCGCCGTATTCAAATTCAATTTCGCCATAAATTGTATGTAAAACACCATTGCCTTCATGTACAAACAGAACCTCGTCGGCATCGGCATTTTTAAAGAAATAATCAGTAAATCCTTTTGTAGGTGCCGCCACGCCAATGTGAATATCGCTGTTAAACAAAAGGGTTTTACGACTTTTCATGAAATCCTCTTCAGGTTTACAATCAAACGTGGTAAAACTGCGATGCTGCATATTTTTTTCTATCGCTGCTTTTGGAGCTACATCCCATGGCTCACCCATTGCTTTCACCAATGTAGGTGGATGACAATGATACACAAGAGAATAAACACTGCTAAACCCTTCTGTGCTAACCAATTCTTCGGCATATAAATCTCCGTTTGGCTTTCTAAATTGAGTATGTCGTTTTTCTGGAATCGATCCTGAGCGATGATAAAATGGCATATTGTTTCAAAATAAATAAAAACGAATTGAATTTAACCACTATATGGCAGATGAATTTCATAAAACTGCATATTTTCGGTAAATTTGAGGTTATGAAAAGAAGAGATTTGATCAAGACGAGTATTGCTTTAGGCTTAGGTGGAATTACTTCAATAAAAGATTTAGATTCAATGGTCAAAACCATTGAAAATCAATACAATTCAAAATATAAGAAAAATAAAAATATCGTAATAATTTTACTTGGTGGAGGTGTTAGATTTGAGGATTCGGCGGTGGCACTGGAAAGAGAGACAAATACATGGATGCCAAATCTTTTTCCTGGGGAGATGGCAAGTCACCCTTCAATTAAGGCGATACCAAGTATTTCAAAAGCTCCATTAACCTCTACACTATCAAACTTTTACAATATTTCTGATGCTCCCAATCAGCACAACCAAGCACTTTCTCAAATTTTAGGTACAAGCTCAAATGTTAGTTTGGCTTCTGCAAGGTTATTGATTGAAAAGGAATCTCCTCTGTTAGCGGCTATACAATCATTACAGAAGAAAAATAAGAACTTATTCTACCTACACGATATTCCAAATACTGAAAATTTGATAGATAGCAAAGATTTGGAGATAAAATCAGCGATTAATGCAACAGTAAAAGAAGTTTACACTTCTTCTGAGAAATCGTTGAGCGGCAATCAAACTCAGTTATTTGAAAAAGCACTGGATGTTATTCATTCAAACAGCCCAAGAATCACCATCATTCACCCAAGAATGTTAGATTGTGCGCATTCCAATTCTACTAAATATTACCAATCATTAAATCAGTTAGATTATTCAATTGCTTGGCTAATGGCCCAACTTAAGCAATTAAACATCAAACACTTCATGGAGACCAATTGGTTTATTTTGCCTGAAATTGGTAGAAATAGCCAAGGAAATTCCATCGTTGATAAAAACAAATTGCCAGGATACGACCACCACCATCCTTCTGCAAAAAGAAGTTGGATGATTGAATACAATGTCAAAAATATTGTAGCCAAGAAGTCTGAACTTTCTCATAATCAATTACATAATACCATTTTTAATTCTATTTCATTGTAATGTCAAGCAATCCTGTGAAAACAGATCAAAATAGATTGCAGTTATTTTCTCAGGCTGATTATTACCATACTTGGTCTCGTTATTTATCGAGCAAGATTTTGGGATTGTACTTTGAAAAGGCGGTGAGTTTCGACAAAGACACTTTGTTTGTTCATTTTAAAAATGCGGACACACACTTTGCTTTAGAGATAAAATTCATTGACGGTTTTTTGTTCCTTTTTGAATCAGAAAGAGCCACTAGTAGCAGAGATCAGCATAAAGGAATTTTGCAGTTTAGGGGGTTAGAATCTATGGAAACTACCGCCATTATTAGCAATTATAACGATCGTTACTTGGCGATAGAATTAAACAATTCAAAGGTTCTATGGCTAAAGGGATTTGGTAAATTTGGAAATGTTCTACTTTACGACAAACATGAACATGCGATAGAACAAATTTTCAAGTTGAGCTTTAAATCGGATTGGGAGTTTCAAATCCCACAGTTAGAAGATTCGTTTTTTATTAAGGAAAATCAATTTTCAGTCGAATACAAGCAGAAATTCCAGGAATTCCAATTGACCTTAAGTGAAACACTAAGAGCGTACTTCTTTGATTTCCAAAAGAACAAAATCGTCAAAGATTTATCTCAACGGATCAAGCACATTAAAACAATTCTAGACCAGAGCCAAAAACGTATTATTCAAATTGAGACTAGAAGAAGTAATAAGGAATTAGGCGATTTGATCCTAGCACATGCCCACTCTCTAAAACCAGGTCTGTCTCAAGCTCTTATTACTGATTATTATACTCAACAAAGGATTAGAATTAAGTTAAATCCAGATTTATCTGCAGCTGATAATGCCAAGAAGTATTATGGTAAAGCGAAAAACGAAGTAATTGAAAGGCGAAAACTAGAACAAACTATTTCACTTTCTACCCAGAATTTGAGCATTTTGGAATCCCAATTGGAATCTGTAAATGCTTGCATGAACATGAAAGAACTCAGGTCCATTTCAGTTACTAATAATTCATCGCAAAAAGACAATAAAACGAAAACAGACAACCTACCCTACAAGCTAATTGAATTTAATGGATTTCAAATTTGGGTTGGAAAAAATAACAAGTCGAACGATGAAATGCTCAAACTTTCAAGCAAGAATGATCTTTGGTTACACGCAAAAGACAGCACAGGTTCGCATGTAATTATCAAGAAAAAGGGACTGGTTTTCCCAAAAGAGGTTATTGAATTTGCCGCCAAACTTGCAGCTCAGAATTCAAAATCAAAACATCAATCGATTGTACCAGTAATATTTACTGAGAGGAAATTTGTTACAAAATCAAAGAATATGAATGCTGGAGAAGTTAATGTTATAAAAGAGCAAATCATTGATGCTCACTTAAATAAGTAACATTACCTCTACAATAGGTTTAGTTAATTTTCTTCTTTTTTATGCTTCCAACGACGGTGGCTCCACAGCCAAGTTGCAGGTTGGTTTTCAATTTCTTTTTGGGTATGTCTTGCAATTAATTGCGTTATTTCCCCTTCTTGCAAATTATTTGGTTCAAGCGCCAAAGGCACTGTAATTGCTTGATAATAACCTCGTTTAACTTTTACAGTACTGAGATAAAACAATGGCCAATTGAATTTTCGGGCGATTTTCTCTGGACCCCACATAAAGGCGGTTTCTTGATCAAAGAAGTTTACCCAACATGCTGTTTTACCTGAACTTGGATTTTGATCGCCAATAAATGCATTGCAAGTAACAATATCTTTATTCGCCGCAAGCACCCGTAATGTTTGTTCCATAGGAATTGGGTTAGCCCCAAATTTACTACGCATAAGAAACATCATTCTATCAAAACCCTTGCTACTTAAGGACTTATAAACGCATTGAATTTGCTGAATGCAAGATAATTGCGACATTAGACATATCCACTCCCAATTGCCACAATGGCTCATAACGATGATACTACTTTTCCCAGTTTTGTTAAGTTCATCGTAAATATCTTGATTTACATTAACCATTCGGCGTTTCATTTCGAATTCTGAAATTGAAATTCCTTTGATGGTTTCTACAAATAAGTCTCCTAAATGGCGATAAAAATCTTTTTCGATGGCTTTTATTTCAATTTCTGATTTATTTGGGAAACATCGCTTTAGATTCCTTTCAACTACTGTTCTTCGATATTTTAGTATGTGATAAAGCAGAACAAACAAGCCATCCGAAATAAAATACAAAACAGCAAAAGGCAGCAGCGAAATCAATTTAATCCATGGCCAAATAAGCCATGAAAATACTTGAGATTTCGCTGGAGCTTCTTGCTTTTTCATATTAAACTATTTATTTAAGTAATAGCTACAATCTATTGATTTACAAATAGTAAAAAGTTTGACCTGCCTCCAGGCTTTTTACTGTATGATACATTAATTGTACACAACTTTCAACATCCGCTTCATGCACCATTTCTACAGTTGTATGCATGTATTTTAACGGCAATGAAATTAACGCTGAGGCAACACCCATTCCAGAATAAGCAAAAGAATCCGTATCTGTCCCAGTGCTTCTACTAACAGCATTTCGTTGAATATCGATTTGATTATCGTTAGATACTTTGATAATATGTTGTAACAAGTTGTTTTGAACCGCTGGTCCATAAGTTACAACGGCACCTTTGCCCGACTTACAATCGCCCTGAATCTTTTTATTGTACAATGGTGAACAAGTATCATGGGTTACATCTGTAACAATTGCTACGTCAGGCTGCAATCTTCTAGATATCATTTCAGCGCCTCTTAGTCCAATTTCTTCTTGAACACTATTTACCAAATACAATGTAAAAGGCAATTTATCGCCATTTTCAGATAAATGACGTGCTACTTCAGCGATCATAAATCCCCCCATCCTATTGTCGAGAGCTCTTCCAACGATATAATGATTATTCAACCAAAATACATCGGCTTCAAAAACGGCTACAGCACCAACATGCACACCCATATCTTCTACCTCTTTCTTTGAAGAAGCTCCGATATCAATAAATATATTCTCTTGTTTCGTTTCCGGGTTTTTGTCGGTTCTAACGTGAATTGCCGGCCAACCAAATACACCTTTAACGATGCTACCACTTTCACAATGGATATTACATCTCATAGATGGTGCGATTTGAAAATCACTCCCACCATTTCTAATAACATAGATATATCCATCATCTGTGATATAGTTTACAAACCAACTAATCTCGTCGGCATGTGCTTCCAATACCACTTTATATGGCTGACCTGGATTGATTACACCAACTGCTGTTCCATATGTATCTACAAATGACTCTTGAATATATGGTTTTAAGTACTCCAACCAGATAGATTGACCTGAATGTTCAAACCCTGTTGGGGAAACATTATTCAAGTATTTTTGTAAAAATTGTTTTGACTGCTCTCTCATAACATTACGAATTTACTGAAATAAGCGTTTTTTGTTAAAACTGTATAAAAACAACTTATCCCCAGAATTTTTCTAAAAAAAGTTTATGATTGCAAGTTCAACAAAATGAAAACTTTACATAGTCGACCTTGTTTATAACCGAAGATTTTCAAAAATAATTATCACAATATTTTGGATATTTGGAATCTAATTCTATCTTTGCAGTCCCGTTAGCAACACAGACGGAAACAAAAAAGGAAGATTAGCTCAGTTGGTTCAGAGCATCTGCCTTACAAGCAGAGGGTCGGGGGTTCGAATCCCTCATCTTCCACTAAAAAGCCTTGAGAAATCAGGGCTTTTTTTATTTCCAAAAAGTCAACTTATAGCCGATTAGAACGCTAAAGAAAACATAGAGATTCATCCGACTAAAAATCGGTAGTTTTAATTACATTAAAAAAGATAAGTTAATCTTCGATATTGGCGATTTTGATCAATTTCGCCAAATTGATTATGGTAATTTTCTTTCCTTCTAATTGAATTACACCTTCAGATTTCATTTCGCTTAACAATCGAATGGTTGTTTCTGTTGCTGTGCCTACCAAATTTGCCAATTCTTCACGCGTAATCTTCAAATCAATGGTTTTTTGATCTTCTTCAAAGCCATAAGTTTCTTTGATGAACAACAATGCTTCTGCCAATCGTTCCCTAACAGGTTTTTGAGCCAAATGGGTGATGCTAGTTTCTGCTTTTCTTAAATCATCGCTAAGCAACTTCATCATTTCCATACTTAATATCCCATCTTTCTGTAGAATACCCATAAACAACTCTTTAGGTATAAAACAAATGCCTGAATCTTCCATCACCACTGCGGATGCACTATATCTATCGCCACTTAACAATGCACGGTAACCCATTAAATCGCCAGGTTTAATTAAGCGTAGAATTTGCTCTTTTCCATCTTCGCCCAATTTCACTAATTTGATTTTACCTCTATTCACACAAAATATCCCTAAAGGACGTGAACCTTCATGGAAAATCACTTGGCCCTTCTTATAAGGTGTACAAACTTTTTCCTCGTTTATGGAATCTATACTGTCGTTTTCTACATTGCAAAAAACAGAAGTAAATCTCTTTTTACAATTTGCGCAATCAATGGAATCGTGTTGAAAAGACATATTGGGAATTACAAAAGTACCATCCAAATGTAGAAAAAATAGAGATAAGTTGTTTGAGTATGTATAAAATTTGCAAAAACTATGTGAATTCAAGTTAATGCCTTGGATTACAGCAATCTTCTTGTATGTGTTTTTGTTGAAACTTAGGACTTACATAGGGAATTCCCAATCCTGCCCCCCTAAGGATAAAAATTATCGCCATAATTAACAACCAAAACTTCATCATGCTCCCCCAGAACTGGGTTATTTTTTGTTTAAGCTTGGCTGAAATTGCTGTAATGATAAATAAAGAAGGAATTGTACCCAATCCGAAGCCAAACATTACTAAGCCTGATTGCATTGTATCTGCGGTTGACATTGACACCAGCAAAGCACTGTAAACCAAACCACAAGGAAGCCAGCCATTTACAAATCCCGCGGTGAGCAACGTGATATAATTTCCACCGGCAAGTAATCTAGGTATGGTTTGAATAATTTTATTCCAACCAATCTCAATACTGGCCCCTTTTATTTTAAACCATTGCGACAACCAAAGCAATAAGAATATCAAACCTATAACAATACTCAGCTCCTGTTGAAATGGCTTTAAATCAACAACTTGAAACACAACTCCAGCAAGCAATCCCACCAGAAAATATCCCAATGAGCGTCCTAAATGGTAAATAATAGAAGCTAAAAATGGATTCTTCTTACCTGAGCCAACCATCAATGCCAATGGTCCACACATTCCTATACAATGCAAACTACCTGGCAATCCCATAAGGATCCCCCAATAAATGGCAGAAGAAATATGCAAACTCTCGGGCATCAACCTAACGATCAAAGGATATTTCTGAATAAAAAGATTCACTACCCTCTTTCCAACTAATTTTCAATTGATAATTTGCTTTATTGAGGATATTCAACGGCACATAAACAATGGTATCTAAGCTGGCATTTTTCTTAATCGCTATCTTTCGATCATTCCTACTAGCAGAAGGACAATAAGCATAAACTTCACCAGATATTACCTTGTTTATTGCAACAGGAATATTTAAGTACACAGACTTTTCATCGTGTTCAACTTTTGGCACCCTTTTCAATGCGTCGGCATGATTTTTTGCTACCATTTTATCCGAATATTCAAGTTCTTTTTGATAATAGTTTGAATCAACCATTTCAAAATTCTCTTGCGTACTTCGATAAACCATATAACCTATGCCAAATACAAACAAAACATATACAATAACAATGGATTTTCCCCAGTTCATAATTTTCTATTTTAAAGGTGCAATTAAATTCGTTTTTACAGTCTCTATTAAACGATCGCCATCATACAAACCTAACTCAATCGTATTTTTGCGATGTTCTAAATCTTTCAATGGCACAACCACAAAGAAAGTATATTGAGCCGGTTTACCCAAGGGTGATTTCAAATCCATTCCATTTGTTCCTACGAATTCCAATTCTGCAGATGGGTGGCTAATAGGTTTCACATGTAAATGAGCAAATTCCTTGTGACTTTTATTTAATATCATCAAGTTGTACAAATTGGAAACTTTGTTCTCAGGTCGTTTTTGATACAATTGTCCGGCAACCTTTCTTACTTCCATATCCACAGTTGTACGAGTTACCAAAATGGATAACCAAATGGTCAGTAATATCAACAAAACAGCAATATATGCTTTTAAACGTGCAGTAATTTTAAATGGCTGATTTTCGGCGATGGTAGCCTCGGATGCGTATCGTATCAATCCAGAAGGCTTATCAACCTTCTCCATGATAGAATCGCAAGCATCGATACATGCTGTACAATGAACACATTCTAATTGTGTTCCATGTCTAATATCGATACCAGTAGGACAAACCCGCACGCACAATCCACAATCCACGCAATCGCCCAAATTTGAATGATCTTCATTCTTTTTATGTTTACCTCTTGGTTCACCGCGCACATAATCGTACGCCACAACAACGGAATGCTTATCCATCAGCACACCTTGCAATCTACCATATGGGCAAACAACGGTACATACTTGTTCTCTAAACCAGGTATAAATAAAGAAAAACACACCTGAAAATACCATCATTGCGATTAAACCTTTGATGTGTAATCCAATCGAGTCTGTGATTATACTTAACCATTGATCAAAACCAATGATATAAGTTAAAAACGTATTTCCTATAAGAAAAGCAACCAAATAGAAGACTACCAATTTCAATCCTCTTTTGCGTAATTTTTCAAAATTCCATGGCATTTTATTTAAAAGAACTTGTTTATTGGCATCGCCTTCAATCCAATACTCAATTCTTCTAAAAACCATTTCCATAAATACGGTTTGAGGACAAGCCCAACCGCAAAACAATCGCCCGAAAGCAACAGTAAAAACGATAATAAACACCACGAATAAAATCATGGTAATTCCAAACAAATAAAAATCTTGGCTCCAAAATACGAAACCAAACACCACAAACTTTCTCTCCAGGATATTCAATAACAAAAACGGCTCACCCTTGTATTTAATCAAGGGCAAGCCGAAAAATAGTATCAAATAAAAGATAGAAAGTATGGATCTTGCGTTGTAAAATTTACCGCTAGGCTTATAGGCAAAAATCCATTTTCTTTTACCGGACTCATCAATTGTTGCGACTCGATCACGGAAAGATTCTTCTTCTTTTATATTCATTTTGTGACAGATTAAGTTAAAAAGTTACTTAGAGTTTTAAAAGGTAGTTGTCAATAACTTATTGTGCAGTTTTTGTTGCATTAGCTGTTGAATCTGTATCTGTAGCCGGAGTTGCAGCACCTTCCTCTACATACAATTCACCCTTGGGAGGCAATCCTTTTACAGGAGTTTTGATGCTCTTGATATAAGTTGCCAATGTAGCAATTTGTTTATTTGACAATGTATTACCCCAAGCAATCATACCTTTGTCCAATACTCCGTAACGGATGGTTTTGAATACATCTTTAATGTTACCGCCATGGATCCAGTATTGATCGGTTAGGTTTGGACCAGATAACAAAAACAATTCTCTTCCAGATGCGATCATTGCAGCATCATCCTTGAATTCAATGCTATTTTCATCAACCAAATCACCTTTTTTTGCTAGGGCGATTTTCAATTCTGCCTCAGCTTTGGTATTGTCTGCAACCAATTCTTCGTATGACGATGGCGCTGTGTGAGACACATGGTATCTCCAAAGATATATTCCAGCGAATATGATTGTAATGTAGAAACCATACAACCACCATGGAGGAAGAGCATTATTCAACTCATGGATACCATCATAGTTGTGATCCAATTGAACATCTTTTTCATCCTCAATGGCAACAGATTTATTGAATTTATCCCACCATGCGCTTGTTTTAACTACTTCAACTTTTTCCTGTTCAGGAATAATCATAGTTTTCAACCATTTAGCGAAATATAGGATAATCAATAACTCCAAGAAAATCACAGACAACAAAATGATATTCATAGCACCAGCAGATAAGTGCCAATGCATATCAGTAGTTGTTTGGGCTTGCAGAGCACCAACCGTAGCGAAAGTAATCGCCAAGGCAGCAACTTTATTGCCTTTTAATTTAAGGATAGCGACTTTACCTACCAACAGACCAAGAATGATGGCCACGATCCCTAAAGCTATCGCCGTGAACACCAAAATCCAAGGCAATGCAGATTGAGATCCAGCTGCCGACACGATGGCCGATGCGGCATTTTGGGTAGAATCGGTTTGAGCAATTGCCATTTGTCCGAAAGGAGCAACCACAAAGG
>JAGKXC010000160.1 GCA_021151535.1 Sphingobacteriia bacterium
TGGGTTGCCTTTTTTTATGTTGTAAATCGTTTTCGATTAAGGCTCGATACGAGTTGCAGCGTACATAGTAGGAGTTACACGGAAAGTGATTGACTTAGCAAGACTTCCTGTTTGGATCATTCCTAAAGCTGGTTGAGTTTTAGCATCAACTTGTACACAGATGTTGTTGTTTGGACCCAAAGACCACTTAGTTAAAGTGAAGTTTGGTTGTGGGTTGCAATATTGGTCTTTTGCTGGACCACCACCAGTTGGACCTGCCAAACCAGTTGATGGTTTTGTTGGAGCACCTGCTCCTGCACCTGCAGATGGAGTACCACTTACAGTTCCACCTTGTGGTGAACCTGCTGTTGTTTGGCTACCCTTGTAAGTTACATTCTTGATGGTGATTGTCTTACCCATGAATTGAGATGGGTTTGCTTTGAACATTTCAGCGTCAACTACTAATTGAGCAGATACAGACTTAGCTAAGAAAAGCACTACAGCGATTAAAGTAATTTTTTTCATGATGTTTGTTTTTTAATTGTTTTGTACTCACCTATTTACAAACCCCATGCCAAAAATTCATTTCATCGGTTTTTTTCTCACTTTCGTTGATTTATCTAGGGGTTTCATACGTAAATCAATACCAACCATCGAAACAATTGTTTGAACAAATGTTTGTTTTTGTACCTTTGCTGTAGAAATTATTTACCATTTTAATTAAAACATCGCCATGGAATCGCCTATTTACATCTATCATCCTGCCAACAGCAGAGGAATTGCCAATCACGGATGGTTGCTTAGTAAACACACTTTTAGTTTCGCCCATTATTACGATCCTGAGCGAATACATTTTGGTGCATTGCGGGTATTAAACGACGATTATGTGGCTGAAGGCATGGGATTTGGCACGCATCCACACGATAATATGGAAATCATTTCCATACCATTGGAGGGCGATTTAGAACACCAAGATAGCATGGGAAATAAAACTGTAATTCGCCATGGCGATATTCAGGTAATGAGTGCCGGAACGGGCATCAAGCACAGTGAGTACAATAAGAACTCCAATCGCCCGGTAAAATTCTTACAAATCTGGGTGATTCCCAACAAGAGAGATGTTACACCCCGATACGATCAAATCACATTGAATTTAGCAGAGCGCCACAATAAATTACAAACAATAATTGCACCCGATGCCCAAGTTGGTAGCATGTGGATTCACCAAAATGCTTGGTTTAGTATGGGAAATTTCGAAAAAGGACATCAAGAATACTATTCAATTCATCAGCCTGGCAATGGTGTATATGCATTTATTATAAGTGGTAAATTCAAAATTAATAACCAAGAAGTTTCCGAAAGAGACGGTTTGGGAATGATGCAGGTTGAAACATTACAATTAGAATCATTAGAAATGAATTCGGAGATTCTATTAATAGAAGTCCCGATGAATATCTAAATTAACCGGCGATGGAGCTTCATTAATTAGGCTACTGAAAGGGATATACATTTTCAGTATATCAAAAAAAGCAGCCGAATTAGGCTGCTTTTTTTAACTGTTAATCTTCTAAATGTCCGAATTTACCTTGGTTAAAATCAGTAAATGCTTGCATAATTTCTTCACGGGTATTCATCACAAAAGGCCCATATGCGGCGATGGGTTCTTCGATGGGTTCACCACTTAACACCAGCACTATTGACTCTTCGTTGGCTTTAATTGAAAATGATTCACCTGCTTTTTCAAAAAGTACAAAATGATCTAGTGGCGCATGTTCTTTTCCATTAACTGTAATATCGCCTTCTATTACCAAACAACAGGTTGCAAAATGCGCAGGAAAAACAAATGTTGCTTCACCTCCAGCATTGAGTTTAGCATTAAGCATATGTACAGGTGTAAATGTAGTTGCCGGTCCTTTTTCCCCTAGATACTCCCCAGCGATTACTTCTACAAATCCTTGATTTTCTGCCAATTGCACTTTAGGCATCGATTCATTGGTGATTGCTTGATACTTTGGTGGCGACATTTTCACAGAGGCAGGCAAATTCACCCACAATTGAACCATTTGAAATAAACCACCTTGTTTACTGAATTCAGCTTCGTGGTATTCTTTATGAAGGACGCCGGAAGCGGCGGTCATCCATTGTACATCGCCCTGACCAATAATTCCACCTCCGCCAGCACTATCATGGTGCGCCACCCTACCTTGATAAGCAATGGTAACGGTTTCAAAACCCCTGTGTGGATGCACACCAACACCTTTGGGCTGATCGGACGGCGGGAAATGGAACTTCGAATTATAATCCATCATAATAAATGGATTCATTCTCACCATATCCAATCTAAATCCGCTGGGAATGAAATTATGCACTCGAAATCCATCGCCAACGTAATGAGGCTCTCTAGGCGCCATTACCAACTCTACCGCTTTATTTTCCATGATTAATAGTTATCTCAAAGTTACTTGATTTTTTATGTCATCACGGCTAATTCACCCACTTTTCTATGAGTCGCTCCGGCCGAAGGTTGAAATTTCGTTCGACTTCAATTTCTTTGAAAATTAATCCTATTTTTGATTATTATGAAACATCCCAAAATCATTGTTGCTTTTTTACTTACAGCGGGAACAAGCATATTCACTCAAACATCTTGTAAAAATCAAATTATGTGTGATATGATGTTTGCAATGATTACGGTTACTGTTCAGGGCGATACCGTTAAGCAGGCATATGTAGTTGATATGAAAACTCAAGATACATTTGACCGCACCAACGATAACATCAACGGTGCAATTGTAGATGATAGTTACATGCAAAAACTAAGTAAAAATGAAATGAGAACATTTCATTTCGTAGCAACTAGCAATTCTTCTAAAACTGTTGAAGCCGATTTTATTATTGGAAAATCAGATTGTCACATCGAAAAGAAAATGGGGCCTGCAGTATTGCAGTTCCAATAATTGATAGGATTTGAACCAATTTCCTATGATGGTTCATTTACCTGAAAACTGACTTGGAAAAACTTACTTATTATTGAAGATTTGATTAATAGGTATATTTCTGTTAAAACAAGCCTTTAATAACAATTGATTGAATGGCATAATTACAGGCTCAGACAACTTACAGGTTCCATTATTTTCTGAAACTGCAATATGGCTTTTGCCATTATCCTCATATACTATGGAAACTACGCGGGTATTTGCATTTTCAGGAAACTGTCGCAATCCAAAATTATAACCAGTTTCAGTGATTTGTTTCACATTAGGCATTAACATCGCGTTATAATCAAAGAAAACAAAGTAAGTTAAGGAAGTACCATGTTTGATACTAGTAAAAATCGTGTCTTTGGATTTCACCATATTGGAAAAACGATCACAATTTACAAGTGATAATGATGAAGATTCTAACACCCAATTACCCGCACTATTTTTTTGTGCCATTTGATTGGCAACAGGACTTGGCAACATTGGAGGCATAATCTTAGTAGATTTATAATTAGAAGCAACAACCATAAATTCCACCATCAATTGCGAATCCAACTTATGGCCATTAGTAAATAATAATTTCGGAGATTGGAGTAACAACTCTCTTATATTTTCCCATTCTTGTTTTAAAATACCATTTTCCTTTTGTTCCTTATTGGTTAGGAAAACATCAGTAATTCTCCCAAATGCATCCAATTTTAATTTTGCTGGGAAGTGCATTCCCTCACCTTGAAGACTTTTCTTAAATTCTTTAGAAAAGTAAATATTTTCAGTAAACCAATCTCCCAATGACAAAGCTTGGGTTTGATAACTTTGAGCCACAATTAATTCTCCTTTATTGAAAGAATCGTAAGAAATTACAGGGGCAATAGTAAGTGTAAACTTCTTTTTTGTTTCGGAGTTAGTTTTAATCGACACCCTATTATCGGTTGACCAACTTACTTGATCGCCTGTTTTCCCATAGAATGTTTGAAATCCATCTTTGTAAGGCGTAGTGGAGACAATTTGGTAAGTTTTACCATTGGCTAACGTCAATCGCCCGTTTTTACCAAATGCTTTAATATCAACCATACCGCCAGATTCCAGCATTTCACCATCGGTTGTTGAGCTACTTAATCCACCGGTTATAAAATCCAGTAATGAATGATATTCAGTAACATGGAAAATCACTTTTCCTTTGATTAAATTCCCAAATCCATCTACCAACGACTCCTTTTTAAATATAAGTTGCATACCTGTATTGGTATGAATAGTAAAGGAATCTTGTGCATTTTCTATTACGTACTCCTGGGTAATTGGTTTTAACTGCGCTAAAGTATCAATCATATTAGATTGAAATAACCAGTTACTC
Organism: Sphingobacteriia bacterium; assembly: GCA_021151535.1. Lineage (GTDB taxonomy): Bacteria > Bacteroidota > Bacteroidia > NS11-12g > UBA955 > JAGKXC01. Next base: position 4,312 of record JAGKXC010000160.1, read on the forward strand.
AACTCCAATTTTTCGTACACATCTTGATGATATTGCACTGCATTGGTATATTGAGTTTGATTAGCAGAATTACTTTGGTTATTATAAGCTTGGCGATAATACGCTGGATAAGAATAATAGGCGGAATTAGTTGAAGGGTAATATGTACTAGGCTGTCGAGCAGCGGGTCGTGAAGGTGTATAAATAGGTACCTCATACTGTCTAGATTGAGGAGCACTAGAAGAAGGACGAGTATAATTATTGGGAGTAGAATAATGCGAACCTGAAGAGATAGCAGGGCGATTTAAATTAGAAGAGCCACTATTTGAGATGGCGGGGCGATTTAAGCTAGAGGAGGCGGAATTAGCGGCACGGGAGATTCCTGAAGAACCGGATCTTTCGATGCTATTTACAAAACCTTTCTGAGCGAACAATGAAATCGGAGAAAGTAACAAACCAAACAAAACGCAAATAAACTGGCTGGAGCGCTTATAGAGATGGGGATTACAATTCATAAAGTGAAGGTACGAATTGTTTTGTTGGAAATAAACAAGAAATGGATAAAAGTGGAGTAATATCGTATAAAAACAAAAAACCCCGCTGCGAGCGGGGTTAAATTGTCTTAATAAAGTCGGCGGCGACATACTTTCCCAGGTATTACCCAAGTATCATCTGCGCTGAGGGGCTTAACTTCTCTGTTCGG
>JAGKXC010000161.1 GCA_021151535.1 Sphingobacteriia bacterium
TAGTAAACCTATATATTAGTTAGTATGTCAAATAAGAGGGCTACCGAAAGGTGGCCCTCTTTTTTTGTGTCTCAACAAAATGGAATAGAAGATTATTCCCAGGCTGAATGAAATTTCAATGGGGATTTAAGTGATGAAATTGTGAAGTGGGTATTCAAACTTGTTGAAGGATTGATTAAATACTTTCGCCTAATTAAAAAAATCAATAACAAAACTTGCATAAAATGAAAAATATTTGGTATAATTGCTTCGAATAGTTATAGTAAACTTTAGCAATAGGTAAATTATTGAACGAAACATGATGAAATTCAATAGTTTAAATGCTGGGTTTTTGAAACTTGACAAACAAAAAAATACCATATGAAAAAAAACTACTATTTATCAAAGAAGTTAGTTGCTGTTAAGGGGGGCATGCTGGCACTGGGATTAATTATTTCCAGTTTTGTCAATGCGCAACTCTCGGGCAACTACACTATTAATGCATCCGGTACGGGTGCAAACAATTACACTTCTTGGAGTGGATTCGTTACAGCAATTACAACAAGCGGTGTGAGTGGGGCAGTGAAGGTTACGGTAATTGGTAATCACTCTATTTCTACTGCGTTGTCGTTCAACGCAATTTCTGGCGTAAGCTCAACCAATACCGTTGAAATAGATGGAAATGGTACTACATTGAGCAGTAGCAGTACTGTTGAAGCAATTTTGTTCAATGGAGCTGATTTTGTGACAATCAAAAATTTGGTGATTGACATGAATTCTACTTCTACCTCTGCGATGGGTGTAAGATTTACTAACGGTTCAGATGACAACGTTTTGAACGGGTTAACCATTCAGTATTCAGCAAGAACTACAACTTCTACAACTGACGGTGCTTTTGTGGCGTTTTCTAGTTCAAGTACTTCGCTTACAACTACATCAACAAATCACAATGGTTCTAGGAATTTAGTTAAAGCCTGTACCATGCAAACCACGAATTCCAACAATCCAGGACCTGCGTATGCCATTTTTAACCAACAAGGTACTAGTAGTTATATTTCTACTGCATCAAATAACAAGTTTGAAGGAAACATCATAAAAAACTTTTATTACTATGGCATTTTTAATAGATATACCAACGGAGATCAATATGTGAATAATGATTTTAGTAGGGCAAATGCGGGAAGTGGAACAAGCACTAGTACAACAATGTATGGAATTTATTCTTATTATACTTACAGCACAGGACAATCACAATCATTTACTGGAAATAATTTTCATGATTTGCCATATGCTGGATCTTCTGCATCTTCATTAACAAACTACATTGGATATTTTTACCCAACTAACTTCTACTATAATTATGGAAATACCACTTATAATTTACAGGTTAGAGGTAACATATTTAAGAATATCAATGCTTATTATACTTTTTCGGGTAACTATTACTACAATTCTGTTATCAACATAGAAGATAATGAGTATAATAATATTCAAACGTATTCTTCGGGAACAAACTATTTCCACTACATCTATTTCGGCAATGATTATAACATTCAGCGAAATAAAATTGTGAATTGTTCACTTTCAACTGCTAGCTCCGGAACAGTGTACTGTTATAGAATGTATTACACCTACAATACTTATCGCTCAAGAAACTTATTCAACGATAACGTAATTGAAAAGAATTTTTGCGGTAATTCCTTTTATGCAACATATTTTTATTTTACCTATAGTTCATGGAATATTTTCCGTAACAGAATTGTAGGTAATACAACTAGTACAAATTATGGTTATTTCTACGGTTTGTATTTGTATTACAACTACAATTTGGATGTAGCATCAAATATTATTGCGGATAACTTTGGTTATTATGGCGGTTATCATTGTTATACGTATAACTACAATTCTGGTTATACTGCTAATTTTAGGCAGAATACTTTAAGAGCGGGTAGCTCAAGCTATGCTTATTATTTCATGTATGGATGGTTGATTCAGGAAACTCAGTCGAGATTGACGTTTGATGGAAATATTACTGAAATTAGCTCAAATTATTACGTTTACCCAGCGTATTTGTATAACAGTAATACCAACAATATTCTTTCGGTTGATTACAATACGTTTTATTTCCCTCAAATTGTGAATCAATATTGGGCTATAGGTACTACTGGATATAGTTCTTATTCGGCATGGGTAGGAAGTGGTAAGCCCGGACCTAACAATAATTATTCCAATCCAAGTTTCCGTGATCAAGCAAATGGCGATTATCGTTCAAATTGCTTTGAGACACAAAACAACGTACCAACAATAACATTGGTTCCAGATGATCAAAAGAAGAAAACCCGTCAGGTTGGTTCTTCAGACCGTGGTGCTTATGAAGATTCTATGGATATCAAGGCCTCAAGTACAACATTTAAAATTGCTCCAAGTGTTTGCGCTGGTTATGAGACATATGTTGATCTTACTGTAAAAAACACTTACACAGATACTATCTATAACTTTAATGTTGCGTATAGTGTAAATGGTGGTACTCCTTATAAAATGTGGGTAAAGAATAAAATTCTTCCTGGCGATTCATTGAAAATCAAGTTTGATAAGAAGATGGTTTTATCTGTTGCGGGTAATACCACTATTAAAATTTACATTGATATCAACGATGATTACCAAACAAACAATAGTTTCACATATACTACTACAGTAAAGCCAGCACCAGGAGGTGGAAAGTATGTATTCTCTAGTAAAACATCTACTCCAAACAATCCTGTTTATCAGTTGAGCCGTCCT
>JAGKXC010000162.1 GCA_021151535.1 Sphingobacteriia bacterium
GAAATCGTTCAAGTTGAAATCATCTACGATTTTGTTTTTTGATTTGTCTTTAAAGCGGGTTCTGAGGTAAGAATTCACCAAAAATTGGTTGTTGATGCCGGCCCTAATATGGATGCCGTTGCTTGGATTTCTTGGCTCGATGCCGATTGCAAGTGGAACAGCCACGTAATGGGTGCTTAATTTGGATTGAATTTGCTGTGGATCGGGAACGAAATTTGACTTTAAGGTTAAATTTGTGAAAACGGGTGAGGATTCTTGGAGAATGGTAGCGGCATTTTGGAAGTTATAATCATAATTATCGTAGCGAATTCCAGAGTACAATCGAATTCTTCCGGCGATTAAGTTAAAACCCCACAAGGATTCTACGGCAATATGGTCGCTTCCACTTCTTTTGATTTCAGGCATTTGGTTAATTTCCGCAGGGATTGGCATTGCATCCATCGTGAAGAAATCGCCTGAATATTGATATAAATTGTTAATGCCATAGTACAAACGCAGGTGATGAACTGTGGGTTCAGGCTTAGGGCTGTATTTGAAGTGGATAGGGGTGTTAGGTTGTGAGTAGTTGGGTTCTCGAATTTCAATTTGAACTTGTTGTTGATTATTGGCGTTTAAATCTGCTTTCGCTTTCTCAATTTCCTTTTTTACGATATCCGAAATCTCTTTCACATCAATGGTTTCGTTAATAATTTTGATGTTTTCATTCACAATGTTGCCATATTGATCAAAATCTCTTTGTTCTACATACAGTGTATCGCCCCAGCCATTAAGAACAACTTTTTTCTTAGAAGTACGAATTTTGGGTTCGCTCACAATTCCTGGTTTAAGTGTGTCGGTAGGTGCAGTTAATAAGGGGGCGCTTACAGTTGACGATGAATGATTTGATGTTTCTGATTTGGGTGAAATCGCATCCGATGAAGTTGGATTGGTTGGAGTAGCCAAAGGCGTTGTATTTTGTTCTGCCTTTTTTATGTTATTTCTATTATTGGATCTGCCAATGGTAGTTGTTTCAACCTGTTCAGTAACTAATTTACCTGAAGGTTGTTGTGGTGAAGGTGGTAATATCAATGGGCCTGCTGAAGGGTTTTCTTGTTGTTTTTTGATTAGAAAATTCACGGTGTCTCTCCAAGCTTCCAATTCTTGATAATACTTGGCCATGGCAACTGGATCTTCTGAGGTTGTTATTTTTTTAACAGTTTTCTTTAATAAAGTGTCGCCCTTTACTGTTACTACAGTGGTTTTGTTTTGGGCTTTCAAAAATGGTTTGCCTAGTAGCATGGCTGCCAAAAGTGCAATAATTGCTTTATTCATGATGCTAATATTAATTGTGGGTTGGATTGTAATTAACGGTTCTTACGAACGACATTTGATTGACCTGAATACCCAAATTTACATCTGGAATTCTATGGTTATTTTCAGTTTTTACGGGAGAAAGGATGATTTTGGGCAGTTTGCCTTGGCGCATCATTTCTTTCACATTTCCCCAAGCCATTTTTACAAATTCTTTGGGGTCTTCCTTCGCGGATGGCGAGAGCATAACAATGGTTTCTTCTTCAATATTTGGGGCACCTGTTTCGTTGATGCCCTTATTAATTGCCCCGTTAGATTGAGGTTTGGCAATGATTTCAATGTTTGATTTCTTGATGTTGGTTGGCAACGTGGTGGCAACGATCAATGGGTGTTCTGGTGTTTTTTTACTATTGTCAAGTGCAAAATTCTTACTTGAGGTTTGGTTGAAATTTGCATGATTTGTTAACCTATTGATTCGACGAAATTTCATTTCCTTTTGCGCTGAAGGCATTACCTCATCTTGGTTGGATTGTACTAAAGTTGGACGTTGTGCTATTTTGGTTGTTGGCGATGAAATTTGTTTTTCTGCAATAGAGCCATGGGTTTTTGGCTGATTTTGCTTGTAAACTACAGTGGAAATTATTAACACTAGAATAGCTGCGGCAACTTGCCTAACCCATTTATTTCGTAGAAATTGTGATTGTGCAGAAGTTGTAGAAATGGGTTTGATTGTGTGATGTTTTAGCGAAATCTTGGTTTGGTTATCCAAAGTAGAGCTGAAGTTGATTTCTAACTGTGTGGATTTTAATGCCTCAACATGTGCTTTTAAATTGGGGTCTTGTGAAATAATTAATTCTAGCTCAGCAGATTCTTCTGATGTTAAATTACCTTCAACCCACTCGAATAATCGCCATTCTAATTCTTCTGAAATTGGATTAAGCTTCATTTTGATTGAAATAATATGGGGTTAAACGATCTTTTAAAAATTTCCTAGCTCGAAAAATGTAAACTTTCACTTGTGATTCATTGAGATTGGTCACATCGCCAATTTCGGTGTAACTATAACCTTCGTAATCCCTTAGAAGAATTACAGTTTTTAAAACGGGCGATAATTCACTAAGTGCTTTTTCTAGCGCTTGTTTCATCTTGAAATCCAAATTGTTTTGAGATTCAGAAGGGTGTAATGAGGCTGGAAGAGAGTCTATATCTGTAGTTGGCTTTTTCTTTCGCCAATCGTCGATAATCGCATGATAAGCAGCACTGAATAAGTAGCTTTTTGCTTTGGCGATATTGATTTCTTGGTGTTTCATCCAGCATTTTTCGAAAGTAAGTTGAACAATTTCCTTTGCGTCATCTGAATTGCGTAAATGCTTGAATGCAAATCTAAAAATTGCATCACTGAAGTCATCCACGCATTGGTTGTATTCATCAGACGTCATCGTGTTCAGGATATATTACGCAAAGC
>JAGKXC010000163.1 GCA_021151535.1 Sphingobacteriia bacterium
AAAATTCAACACCGCTCACCCCCATATCGCCGTAGATTACGTAATTGAAGGCAATGGAGCCAGCGATAAAAAAGTATCGCAAAACAACATACAGCAAGGACGCGGCGTTCACGTTACAGCAGAATGCTTCCTTACCGATTCTGTTATTCAAGATGTTCTTAGAACCACCGCCAAAAAAATTCATCAATTCATTGGGCCATCCAAGAAACTCGCAGAAAAAGATGGCATGCTCGGTTATAACATCAATGTAGCCAACTCCATTGCAAGCATTTTCGTGGCCACAGGCCAAGACCTCGCCTGTATCCATGAATCGGGAACCGGATTTCTAGACGTTCAATACATTGAAGAAAACCAGTTTCCTGAAAATTGGCCGCATACAGAAGGTGGATTGCACTTAACACTAACCCTGCCCAATTTGGTAATTGGCACTTTGGGTGGTGGCACACATTTGCCTAAACAAGCGCAATGCCTGGAAATGATGGGATGCAAAGGCCAAGGGAAAGTGAATCGGTTTGCGCAACTCATTACATCTTTTGCTCTAGGGTTAGAAATCTCAACCTATGCGGCCATAGTAAGTGGTGAATTTGCGAAAGCCCATGAAAAACTAGGAAGAAACAAACCCGTAAACTGGTTGTTGAAATCAGAAATTCATACCGAATTTCTTAATCAAGTCTTGAATGAATCATTTAAACAAAAAGTTGGAGGGATTGCCCAATCATCTTGGACAGATTTGCCGGGATTCGACAATGGCATTCTCACCCATCTAACCCAAAAAATCACGCAGAAGATAACGGGATACCATCCCATATTAATCACCGGGACACCCACGTTATCGGGCCATATTAGCCAGAATGCTATCGCCAGAAAAGAAACCATCTTACTCAAATCAAAACCTTTGAGTGATGAAGTTATCAAAGGTTTGCATTTTATTTCCGCGGGTATTGATCCTCAATTGGCGGATTTACTTTTTGAATACAAATCGGGGTTAGAATATCAGAATTGTCATTTAAAAGAGTTGGATGTCAACAACATGTTACATCAGTTACAATTCAAGCATTCGCCCACTGTTTACGGTACTTTCAAAGATCCATTGAGAGAAACGTATTTGCTGTTTACAGAGTATTTAACGCCCAAGCAAATGCTGTTACACAACTCTGAGAATCAGCCAGAAAAATGGGATGAGCAGCATATCAAAGAATGTATTTTGGCGATTCAAAAGGTGCATGAGAAGACGCAATGTAAGTTAACCCCGCAATCTGAATCTCAACAACTTAAATCATGTAACCCCATTATTCCAGACTCTGTACAGGAATTTCAACCTTGGAACCAAATTCCGTTGTATGTAAAAATGCTGGAAATCATGCAGAAAAACCACGGATTATCTGCTGATGTAAAGCAAAGATGGACTGGATTTGAGGAGGAATGGGATCTGCTCATGCGATGGAAAGATGAATTACAACAAGCAGGAGCCAAAGAAAATTGGGAGTTTGAACATCAACAGGTTGGATATTCAAAATCGGAGTCTAGCAAGATCCACAAATGCTTGATTCACAATGATTTCAACCCAAGAAATATTATGATTCAGATGGATGGATTCCCTTACTTTTATGATTGGGAATTGGCGGTAATTGATTACCCGCATAGAGATATTGCAGAATTATTGAGTTTCACACTACCCAGCAACTTTAAGCTTTCTCAATTGCTCGACATGTTGGAATTCCATCACGATCTCAATCCGGGCAAACCTTGGGAAAGCTGGAAAAACGCCTACACCCTTTCCCTTAAAAACTTAATTCTTTGTCGGTTAAGCTTTTACGAAGTTTCCAGCATTGTTTCCCGTTACGATTTTTCAACACGAGTACTTCAAAATGCATTGAAAATGTATAACTTACTCCAGAAATGAATATCATAGTGCTTTTATATTGGAACCTTACGATGGTTTTGCTGCCTTTATTGATCAGCAACACAATACACATGTTGGTGGTAAAAAAGCGCTTACTTACATTTTTGGAAATCCCCATCTGGGTGAATGGATTTGGCGAAAACAAAACCCTTAGGGGATTTTTGGTAATGACATCTTGCAACGCCATTTTCTGCTATTTGGCCAATCGTTCCATGCATTTGATGTTAAATCCTGCAATGTTTGGAGCCATGATTGGTTTCACCTACTCGCTTTCCGAATTGCCGAATTCGTGGTTAAAAAGGCGATTGGGTATCGCCCCGGGATCTAAAGCCCATAATCACTCAACACTTTTTTCGATATTAGATAAACTCGATTCCGCTGCGGGCGTGGCCATAATAACATGGTATATTTTATACCTAATCAATCCTACTGAATTCCCTTGGTACAACACCATTCCAATCTTGACACTTTGCAATAGCTTATTTCATGCATTTTTCTCTTGGATTCTTGTTCTGTTGAAAATCAAACGATCATTTTAACCCCAAATCAAAATCCCATGAAAACAACCCCAACCAATCCTGAAGCAAAAAAATCTAGTGGCTTCGTATGGAATGTTCCCAATGTTATTAGCGGTTACCGATTACTCAGCTTCCCATTTTTACTCTACCTCATTTTTACAAAACAAGAAGATTTATTTGCCATATTGCTATGTATCAACCTGTTTAGCGATGTAGTTGACGGCATCATTGCAAGGGTTTTCAAGTTACAAACCGAATTTGGGGCCAGATTGGATTCATTGGCCGATTACGGCACTTATA
>JAGKXC010000164.1 GCA_021151535.1 Sphingobacteriia bacterium
GTTCCGTGAAATTCCAGGTATTATGGAATACAAAGCACAACCTGAATATGAAAAGTGTGTAGCTATTTCAACAAAGGCTTCTATTCGTGAAATGTTGGCTCCTGGTGCTATCGCCCTTATCACTCCTGTAATCGTAGGATTTATCTTCGGTCCAGAAGTATTAGGTGGTTTGTTAGCAGGTGTAACTGTTTCAGGTGTATTGATGGGTATTTTCCAAAGTAACGCTGGTGGTGCTTGGGACAATGCGAAGAAATCATTTGAAAAAGGCGTTGAAATCAATGGTGAAACTTTCTATAAAAAATCAGAGCCACATAAAGCCTCTGTAACTGGCGATACTGTAGGTGATCCATTTAAAGATACTTCAGGCCCGTCAATGAATATTTTGATTAAATTGATGTCTATCGTTTCTTTGGTTATTGCTCCTTTCATTGCTGGTAAAACATTCGGTGAATCAAATAACAACCATTGCAAAGGCGATAAAATGGAATGTCATACAATGATGATGGACCATTGCAAAGGTGAAAATCAAAATTGTGGTGATTCTTCTAAAACTTGTGATTATAGTGAGTGTGCTAAAATGACAAAAGAAGAATGTGCTAAGATGTGTGATCAAAAAGGTTGTACTCCAGAAGAGAAAGCGGCTTGTATGGCTAACTTCGATGAGAATGGCAAATTCATTGGAAAAGGTGAATGTTGCAAAGGCAAGGAAGCTGCTGCTCACGAAGGTTGCTCTAATGAGCCAGCGTGCAAAGAAGACAACGATAAAACTTGTAGCAAGGGTGATGCTTGTTGCAAAGCCAAAAACAAATAATTAAATTAATTCATTTAAATATAAAAAGGCCGTCCTATCTGGATGGCCTTTTTTGTTATAAATCTCCCATTCTCAAATAGGATGTTGAACTATCATCTGATAACCTGCAGAATAAACAACTACCAACATTCCATTGATTCTTCTATTGACTATAAAACTCCAACCATAAAAAAGCCCCGCACATTGAATTGCACGGGGCTTACTGATCAATTAACTCTGGTAGTTAGTTCTTAGAACTTTTATTCATTCAAATTATCTCAAAACAGGCAATCTCAAATGAGAATAATAACCAGCCATTTTATTGTAATCTGTAACTATTTTATCTAATTGGGAATTCAATTTTAATAACTCATCATTCACCATTTGCAATTTCTGTAAATGCGTTTTTGTAGGTGCATTTAAAGCATCGGCACAAGAATAATAGGCAGAAGCAAATAAATCGTTCAAACTTTCCGAATGTTCAAATTGGCTAAGTTTTGCTTAGTTTTAAATAAATACGCAACTTGTTCAGATTTTTCAGCTTTTGAAACTGTTGGAATACTTGGGTTATACAAATAACTCACTTCTAAAGTAGAATATCCAGTTAAACTGCTTACAACTCCTTGGTAAACACTTTCCATGGTAACATAATACGTCCCTTCAGTTACATATGGCCCCCAGCCTGCAGAATAATTTTTATCCGTAGGAACTGGAAAAGATGGATCTGAATATCTAAGATTCCACTCAACTTTAGACAATCCCTTATTTGTTGAAATTGGGAATTTTGCTACGGTATTATTCTCTGTTATTTCAGCAGAAGAACGTATAACCATATAAACTTTTGCTGATTCCTCCTGCGCTTCAGCAACAATAGAATCTTTTGAAGGATAAATAAGCGACATTGGATTCTTTGCGGCATCGGATTCATGTTTTTTTCTTCTACTGGCAATAGTAGGGAACTCAGTTTCCAATTGATAATAAATTAATGCCCCAAAGGCCGGATTTGGTGCCGAAAATCGTGATGCACCTTTATAGCCATTTCCCGATCCACCCAAAGGAGTTGCTGGAATAAACAATTTAACTGGATTAAGTGGAAGTATATAGTTTTTCTTTGCTACTGATAAATCTAGTTTCAAATTGGCTTTGAATTCACGAATTTTCTGGTATTCATCGCAAACTGCAAACCCTCTTCCAAAAGTAGCCACTACTAAATCGTCATCTCTTTCTTGAAATACCATGTCTTTTATGGCGATTGGCGGTAAACCACCCTGCCAAGAATGGAATTTCCCACCTCCATCAAAACTAATGAACAGACCAAACTCTGTTCCCACTAATACCAAATCAGGATCTTTGAAATCTTCAATTACCGTTTTCACAGAACCATTTTCAGGCAAACCAGCAGTGATTTTTGTCCAAGTTGCACCTTTATTTACACTCTTATATACATAAGGTTTAAAATCACCAAAACGATGATGATCCAATACCAAGTAAATATTATCTGAATTTGGCGATGAATAAATCATCGAAACAAATGGATGTCCTACACCATTGCTTTGTCCTTTGGGTGCATCCGGCAACATCAATTCACCATTATGCGATACACCACATTTTAACCAAACATCTGAATTGGAAGCTTTTATCCAAACAAGCCCGTCATCGGTACCTGCATACAAGTCTCCATTTTTACCTTCACTTAAAGTGGTGATATTGCCATAAATACTAGTACTTTGGTTCTTTACCACTGCATTTATACCCCAAACCTTTCCCATAATTGGCAAAGTGTTTCGATCAATTCCACGACTTAAATCGCCGCTTATTGGAGTCCATGAATCACCGCGATCTTCACTTTTAAAAACCCTATTTGCTGCAAAATACAATACCTTAGGATTACTTCGTGAAATAATCAATGGTGCGTCCCAGTTCCAACGTAATGGGGCCTCACCAACTTTCACAGAAGGCTTAATATCTACAGATTCTCCTGTAACTTTATCATAACGAACCAATCCACCATATTGCCATTGGCTGTAAACAATGTTTGGATTTGTTGGGTCAATTTGCGATTTAAAACCATCGCCACCAACCGTTACATACCAATCATCATTGCTTACCCCATTGGCTGAATTATTTTTGGAAGGCCCACCCAATGAATTATTATCCTGTGTACCTCCATAAATATTATAAAATGGCGATGCATTATCTACTGAAACTCGATAAAACTGCGCAATGGATAAATTATCTTTAAAGTTCCAATTTTGAGCAGCATCAAATGTTTCATACAAACCTCCATCGCAACCTGCTAACCAATGTGAAGGCTGACTAGGATCAATCCAAATTACGTGATTATCAACGTGTTTATTATTTTCACCAACGTTCCGAAGTGTTTTTCCCGCATCATCAGAAACTTTGATGTTCATATCCATAAAATACAATCTATTGGGATTAGTTGGATCGATGAAAATCTCTTGATAATAGTTACCTGCTGTAAAAAACGAATTTTGTTTTGTCCAACTTTCCCCATAATCATAACTCACAAATACCCCACCTTTTCCATCTTCTGCTTCAATCATCGCATATACAAGTCCAGCTTTTAAGGGAGAAACGGCAACAGTAATTCTACCCAAATCACCAGAGGGCAATCCACCGCCTAATTTTTTCCAAGTTTTACCATTGTCGGAACTTTTAAATATGGCTGATTCGGGTCCTCCTCCTAAATAGGTCCATTCATGTCTTCTTCTTTGGTGAAACGCAGCATAAATAGTTCCAGGCATATTGGGATCGAGATGAACTTCATTACAACCTGTATTATCTGAAACATGGTAGGCTTTTGTCCAAGTTTTGCCTCCATCTTCAGTCAAATACAATCCTCTTTCTCCACCTTCTTTC
>JAGKXC010000165.1 GCA_021151535.1 Sphingobacteriia bacterium
GTTGTGGTCGTCCCTAAAATGACGCATAACTTGAATATTTACGTTATGTAATTTCGTATATAATACGTTAGTCAGTTATATATGCGAATATTTGATCAATATTTTAATTTGCGATTAATCATTCTCAAAAATAAGATTTCACCCTCATATTTTCACTTAGACCTTTACTAACCCTCATAGGGCTTTTACACCAATAATCATTATGGAAGTTTGTATCCTAAACGATGCAAGATTTCATGCCACATCACTCACACACTGCTATTTTCACTACTGTCTCAGGTGTAATTGGAGGCGTTGGTAAAGCTATAACAGCAAAGCCTCTTTTAATGGCGGTAACATTACCTGGACTTTTCACTGTTGTATTATAGGCTGCTGCATCTGCTGCTGCCGGTTATGTGGTTAAAAAAGCCCTCGACAGTATTTCTGAAAAACTAAAAAAGTTCTTTAAAGAAAACTTCAAAGACAACAATGAATAGGGTTGTAGGCATAGCGCTAGGTGCAGGCCTTGTGTATGGACTTATTAAGATGCTGAAAACAAAGAAATCATTATTCAGCCTCTAGCGGTAACAAAAATTGATACGATTGAATTGGAACTCTTCTGGTCAACTCTTGCCGGATTGATTAAATACATTGTCACCAAAATTCCTGCTGTTATTACTGCTTGGAAATCGGGTAATAAAAAGAACCTGGTAGCGCAGTTGGGTGTGCCTATGGAAATGTATTTCACCACTTGAAATTGTGACCAAAGGTGAGCAAACCGAAGATGAGCAACCTAATTCATGTTGCTTGCGCACTTTTTTCTTATTTTTAAAACGTTGAAATGTTGCTTTTTGCCAACATTGTGAAACTAAATGTATATTTGCGATGGAATATGTCAACATTTAATTTGAAATGTAATGTTGGTATTAGTTAACATTATATGGTAATAATAGACTGAATGATGGAAAAAAGTATCAAATATTGGCACGCCATGAGCGACCCTGCAATACTTGAACAATTGGGTGAATTTGTTAAACAAACAAGGTTGCAGCAAAATAAAACACAGCAACAAGTTGCTATTGCGGCAGGAATTAATCGTTCCACAATGGTGCAAATTGAAAAAGGTGCAGGAGGAACATTGATTTCTTTTATACAAGTTTTGAGAGCACTGGAGCAGCTTCAAATCTTTGAGCATTTTGAAATAAAGCAACAATTTAGCCCCTTACAACTTGCAAAGTTGGAACAGAATAAACGTCAAAGAGCAAGCACTAAAAAAGACAGTCAAAATAAAAAACCTAAAAGTGATTGGTAATGGTTACAACAGCTTACATTAACATTTGGAACAAACGAGTTGGGGCAATTGCTTGGGATGCAAATAGTGGTTTGGCTTCATTTGAATACGAACCTTCCTTTCTTGCTAATCAATGGGATTTATCTCCATTGAAAATGCCTATTAGTGGTGCAGAAAAACAAGTGTTTTCCTTCCCAGAATTAAAAAATACAACAACATTTAAAGGCTTGCCTGGTCTTATAGCGGATGTACTACCAGATAAATACGGAAGCAGCTTAATTAACGCTTGGTTGGCAAGCACTGGTCGTCCTTCGGATAGCATGAATCCAGTTGAGTTATTGTGTTTTATTGGTGCACGTGGAATGGGTGCTTTGGAATTTGAACCAGTTTTACCCAAAACAAATAATGGAGTTACTAAAATTGAGCTTAGCAGTTTGATTCAAATTGCTCAACAGATACTTACAGGTAGGCAACAATTTAATGCTAACTTATCTGCTGATGAAGCAAAGGCATTGAGCGACATCTTGAAAATAGGCACTTCAGCTGGTGGTGCAAGAGCCAAGGCTGTTATCGCATTCAATCCCGACACAAAAGAAATACGTTCAGGTCAGGCAGATGCTCCGAAAGGATTTGCCCATTGGCTATTGAAGTTTGACGGTGTTACTGATCAGCAGCTTGGTACTTCATCAGGTTATGGTCGAGTAGAAATGGCTTACTATTTAATGGCTAAAGAAGCTGCAATTGAAATGACTGAATGCAGGTTGCTAGAGGAAAATAACAGAGCACATTTTATGACAAAACGTTTTGATAGAGAGCAGGGAAATGGTAAAATTCATGTTCAAAGTTTTTGTGCTATCGCTCACTATGATTTTAATGAAATTAGTTCTTTCAGTTACGAACAATTATTCGAAACGATGCGAAGTATGTTATTACCCTACACAGATGCAGAACAACTTTACCGCAGGATGGTATTTAATGTGATGGCACGAAATTGTGATGATCATACAAAGAACTTTTCTTTTATCATGGACAAAACGGGCCAATGGAAATTAGCCCCTGCATTTGATGTGTGCCACTCATATCGGCCTGATAGTACATGGGTAAGTCAACATTCAATGAGCATCAATGGCAAACGACAAAACATTACGCGAAACGATTTATTGCAAGTAGCAAAAAAAATGAACATCAAAAAAGCGGATGCAATTATAAATCAGGTGCACGAAGCTGTTAGTAAATGGGATGAATTTGCAATACAAACAAAAGTGAAAAAGGACTTAAAAGAAGCAATTGCAAAAACCTTATTGCTCTTATAAAATAGACAAGGCATTGTTACGCTAATTAAATTGCAAATTTAATTCGGCTCATTATACTTGTGAAGCTCGAAAAAATCAACACGGACAATCAACAATTAATTCGAAATCAATAAATGTGCATTTTAGAAACGCATTTATTTAAAACATTGTACAACGTAAAGACCCTAATTTTGATTTTTTGGGATAGGAAATTAGGTGATTACCTGATGTAATATATATCTTAAGGGTTGGTAATTGGAATTTTGCTGGTTAATGTACCCGATGGGGTATAAATAATTCAAAATCAATTATAATTGTACCCTAAAAGGTATAAAATGGAACTATATTGGGAATTAGGATTTCAAACAGATTCAAAAGTGAAAATTCTAAATATCTTAGAAGAAATTACAGGTGTGGATCGTAAACATTGGGAAATTGACAGCCCAACTTTGAAGGAGTATGTTGTTATTCGAAATGTTTATACTTATATGTTATTGAATCATGCAAAATTCAAATTGATCAATATTTGCCATATGTTGGGGTTAGA
>JAGKXC010000166.1 GCA_021151535.1 Sphingobacteriia bacterium
ACCCGAATTGTCTGGTTTTGCACAGAAATAAAAATACGGATATCCGCTACCAAATAAGCAGGAATCTATCGCTTTTGGATCAGGAATACATAATGGTCCCGGAGGTAATCCCTTGTGTATATAAGTGTTGTATGGCGATTCAATTTTTGTATCGGATTTTAATACCCTACCCGTTCTTCCTCTTGCAAAAACAACCGTTGGATCTGCTTGTAATAACTGATTGATTTTTAATCGATTTTTATAAACACCCGCAATCTTTCCAAATTCTTTTACAGCATTACTTTCTTTGGTAACGATGGAAGCCAAAATCACAACATCCGTGTTGTTTTTAAATATTTCAGACTGATTCTGTGCCGCCAATTCCCTCCTATTTTTCCAAAATTTCTGAGACTCATCATGCATGCGCTCCAACCATTTTTCGGGAGTGTATGAATACTTCAAATTGTAAGTATTGGCAATAAATAATTTGTGCCACGTCAATTTATTACAACCATAACTATTTAATATTGAATCATTTGAAAGTAAATCAAATACTTGCTGCTTATCCCAATTATATTTGGATGAAATGGAATTCGCCAATTCTTTTTCCGTCCAGCTTGATCTTAAAACCCAATCAAATGTTCCTGTACTGTAACGTTTCAATAGGGCGATAACCGATAAAAAGCTCGTATTGGGTTCAACCATCAAATAGGTGTTTGAAGTTTTATTATATCCTTTCCACTTACACCAAAATTCAAAACTCGGATAAACCTTGATTCCTAATTCCTTTTCCACCAAGTTCTGCAAATCCACCAAGGACATTTCCTCCTTAATTTGAATAAGCTTTTTTTCCGTGTTAGTTGATCGCATGTTACTCAACGCGAAAGGTAAAGCCCCAACAACCAATAAAATCAATAAGATTACAATCGCTTTAATTCTCATTTTCACAATACAAAAATCATATAAACAAACGATTC
Organism: Sphingobacteriia bacterium; assembly: GCA_021151535.1. Classification (GTDB taxonomy): domain Bacteria; phylum Bacteroidota; class Bacteroidia; order NS11-12g; family UBA955; genus JAGKXC01. The sequence continues at coordinate 957 of JAGKXC010000166.1, forward strand.
ATTGTAAATTATCGTTTAAAAACAATCAAGTTATTTGGTAAACACGGGCAATTTCTATGAATTTGAAATTATCACTTACAGAAATTTAAAGTCTGTTTATGGTTGTATTTTATTAGGTTTGTAGTATGAAAATTGGAATCGTTGGATATGGAAAAATGGGCAAAATCATAGAAGAAATTGCCATAGAAAGAGGCCATACAATTGTGGGGAAATACAATTCCAACAATCCCCTAAACGATGAAAATTGGGAAGCCTGTGACGTTGCTATTGAGTTTACAAATCCAGAATCTGCGGTTGCTAACATTGAATTTTTATCGAGTAAAAAAATACCTGTTATTGTAGGAAGTACTGGCTGGTACAATGATTATTTGCGTGTTACAGAAAAAATCAAATCAGACAACAGTGCTATTTTAAGTGCCACCAATTTTAGTTTGGGGGTAAATCTTTTTTGGAAAATGGCGGAATATATGTCGCACTTAATGCAGCCACACACCAATTACACAATTGGAATTTCTGAAATACACCATACAGAAAAGAAAGATGCGCCAAGTGGAACGGCGATCACTTTGGCTGAAAAGGTTATTGGTGCTCAATCGATGTTAAAGGATTGGACATTGGAAAACATCATTCACGTTGCGAAATCTGAAGATGATATTAATTTTTCATCGCCCGAAGAAATCAACTTTAAGAAATCGAATGATGGAACTTTGCCAATTGTTGCTATTCGTGAGCCGCATGTTCCTGGAACGCATGAGCTGCATTTCCAAGGGGAATTTGATGAAATTTCATTGTTACACAAGGCAAAAAATCGCAAAGGATTTGCTACAGGTGCAGTAATTGCAGCAGAATGGATAAAAGATAGAAAAGGTGTGTTTCAAATGTCTGACTTGCTTAAATTTGAAAACTAGTATTACTAAAAGAAGTTAATTTACATGGAAAGTTACGGTCTAGGATTATTTTTATCGCTTTGGTGCGGTGCATTTATATTTACGCGCATAGGATTGATGCGATTATTTAAGCTAGCCGGTCAGCCAGCATTTATGGCATGGATTCCGGTATTGAGCTGGTGGTATTGGATCAAATTAGTAGGCAGGCCTTCATGGTATATGATTGGCATGCTGATTCCCGGATTGAATATTTTGTTTTCTTTCAACATCACTTTGGATCTATTAAGATCATTTGGAAAGAATAAATTCTGGGAGCAATTGGTTGGAACTGTGTTCAGTTTCATTTTATTTCCAACATTTATTTTTGATAACAAATTAAAGTTCTTGGGTGCTGCGGGCTCCAAAGAATGGAGAAAAAACAACGTTAAAAACACTTCATACACACGAGAATGGGCTGATGCGATTTTGTTTGCAGCTTATGTTGCTGGCGGAATGAGGGCTTTATATTTTGATCTTTACCAAATCCCTACCCCGTCCATGGAATCCAATTTGATGGTTGGCGATTATTTGGTTGTAAGTAGAGCAAAGGTTGGTATGCGTATTCCAATGACTCCAATTACGGTTCCCATTGTGGCACCCAAAGAAATCATGGGTATGAAAGCATATTCTGATTTGGTTGAATTGCCCTATATGCGTTTACCCGGTTGGTACACCATTGTAGGTAAAATTCAGAAACGCTTTTTGGCTTTGATGAAGGAATATGTAACTGAAGATTTCCTTTTAGAAAACAATTTGGGTGATTTCACTTTCCCAAATCCCAAAATCGCACAAACATACGTTGAAGCTGGAAGAAGAGAAGGCAGAATGGTTATTCCTTATCATTTCTATACCTATCAAGAGAACTTTGAGAAATTGAAAAAACACCCTTCTGTATTATCAATTTTTGAGGATGTAATTGATGATGGAACAGGTAGACCAAGATTCCCAGATACAAATAACACTGTGTTTTTGAAGCACAAGTGGGACATGAACAACTACGGTCCTATTTATTTACCAAAACGCAATGAAACCATCGCCCTAACAAAAGACAATTGGGATTTTTTGAAATTGGCGATAAACAAGTATGAAAATAACAATATTGTTTGTTTGAATGGCAAGTTTTACGAAGACGGTGGAAACGGCAAGGAAATCACATCTTACACATTCAAAATGGGTTATTACTGGATGATTGGCGACAATCGATACAACAGTTTAGACTCTAGATATTGGGGCTATGTACCTGAAGATCATATCATTGGAAAACCATTATTTACATTCTTTAGTTTGAAAATGGTAATGAACATTGATGAGGAAACAAACGAACCATTTATTGGTCATGGAGGTCCTGAGTATGTTTCAAAGGGTATTCGATGGAATAAAATCTTAAAAATGATCGATTAATTATCCCGATTATAATTTATTGATAGGCTCAATTGAGCATACTTGAAATCGTATGTTTGGTTGAGCCTAATTTTTTTTTAATATTAGAACAACTGCTGTTCTTCATACCAGTTCCATCTAAAACCTAAGAAAATATATTTTTCTGTAGATGGATTATGACCTGTTTGTTTTCTGTATTGATAACCCAAATACATCCACATATTGGGCATCAGCTCATAGTATAACTGTGATTTTGAATGGAAAATAGTTCCAACATCGCCTTGAAACATGGTGGCGAAGCTTGGATCGGGCGAATTTTTACTGTAATTGAGTCTCAAATTCGCTCCATAATTTGTAGAGTCGCCTG
>JAGKXC010000167.1 GCA_021151535.1 Sphingobacteriia bacterium
AAAAAGATAATAATCCAACGAAGGTAATTCAATTCCGCTGAATTCAACCAAACGCTTTACCGATTTAGGAACTTGCGAAACACCGAAAGAATATACTTCTAAACCATCCATGCTTTCATGTAATCGCGATCTTGTGATTCCAGGTCCGTAGTTTTGCATGTCGAACGATGCTGCTGTAACCGGATTTCTGCAACCGCCGTCCTCTAATATAATGCTTTGAAAACCCGATCCATCTGTTCCGAAATCAAAGTAAATGGGTTTGTTGCCCAAACTAAATTCCATTGCAGTAGCCGTTCCCGCATCTGCAAATAACGGATACACACTTTTGTCTTCCGGCGATGCATAATGCGATTGGGTATTCCCCGCTAACAACAAACCTTTTTTAATGTTACCATTGCTAAGTAAAGAGCTCATCACTTGCAAACCATGCGGATAACCAGAACATCCCAATGAAATATCTAACGTCATGCAACCCGATGATAAACCCAATCGGTGCTGCAGAATGCATGATGTTGCCGGAAGTTTATAGTCTTGCGTATGGGAAACAAAAATCAACAGCTCAATTTCCTCAGCTCTCCAATTTAAATCCTTCAAGAGCTGTTGCGCCGCTTCAAAACACAAATCAGAAGAGGTAACCCCATGTTGGGTAACACGCTTTTCTGCAATGCCTACGCTATCAACAAATTTCTGATACTCATCGCCCGAAAACAATGGATAATCTATGTTCTTCACGATTTGCTCCGGTACACAAGCAGCAACTCCGCTTATTTTTACATTGGAAATGGAAAATTGTGCCAAAATGAAATCAAATTAACGGAGTGTGATACCACCATCAATAACAATGGAAGTGCCGGTTACCCATGAAGCTGCATCAGAAAGTAAGTAAATTATGGCATGCGCAACTTCCTCTGGCTTCCCATAGCGCTTTAATGGATAACTTAATTTGTCTTTTTCGTATTGCTCGTCTGTAATGAAACCAGATTTTCCAATTAATTCTGTTTCAATCATTGCCGGACTCACACTGTTTACACGAATTTTTTTACTTGCCAATTCTAATGCTGCATTTCTCACAAAACCATGGATGGCAGCTTTACTCGTTGAATATAAACTATTAGCCAGGGATGAACGGAACACACCTGCAATCGAAGATGTGAATACAACCGAAGCTCCTTTTTGAAGCTTTTTTGCTTTGATTAAGCTGTTCAATAACAACACCGGTGCAACAGTGTTGGTTTGCAAAATTTCCTGAAATTCTGCCTCTTTAATATGCCCAATCGTAGCTAATTTACTAATCCCAGCGTTATTAACCAGCCCATGTATTTCTGGCAATTGAGCAATTAAGTCATTCACCTGATCGCGCTCAGTAATATCACAAATCAAAGCTATGTGATTGTGACCACCTAAAAATGCTAACGTTTGATTTAATCTTTCCGAATCTCTTCCAGTAACGATTAAATTTGCGCCCATTTTAGAACATTCGATAGCAGTTGCTCTTCCAATGCCACTCGAAGCTCCAGTAACTAAAATTGTTTTATTTTCTAAACTGTATGGGTTGTAAGTTTTCAAACTTTCGAATTTACAATGTTGTATAAATCCTGGATTGTATTTGAACTTCTAATATCTTCACCTTTTAAAATAACATCGTACTCATCATCAATCATTGAAATGATGTTCAAAGCTGTTAAGGAAGAATAATCGTCTAGAACTTTGAATTCGGTTTCTAATGCGATAGAAGCTGGATCTGTTTCGTCAAATTGATCTGAAATGTTCTTTAAAAATATATGGATGTCAATCATCTTGTAAAATCAAATTAATATTCAAACTTTTTGGCCGGATTGCCAATATAGGTTGTTTCGTCTTTTGGATTATTTGTGATTACAGAAGAAGTACCTATAACCGTATTTTTACCTATTACGATTCTCTGAAGGACAACAGAGTAAATCCCAAAGAAATTATTGTCACCAATTGATACCTCCCCAGAAATTCTTGTGCCCGACATGAAAACATTGCAGTTCCCAATTTTGCTATCATGACCAATTGCTATAAGACTGTTAAGAATATTGAAATCGCCAATTTGAACAAAACAACTTACTGAACTTTTTGAAAAAATTAAATTTCCATGTCCAATTTCAAAAGTATCTTGATCTAAAACCCGAAAATCTGGAGCAATTAAATTGGGGAAGAACACCTTTTTGTTATCAACGGAATGAACCAATTTGTTAAGTGTTCTTGGATTCCCTATCGCAAAAACAATCCCTAAATCATCCGGATATGCATTTAACTCTGTCATCCCACCCAAAACTGAACCATGATATATCTGTTCTCCCACAATCTTTGCATCGTCAAAATAACCAATAAAATCCCATTGCATTTGGTGACGGTTAATTTCCTGTATCAAACAGTAAATTTCCTTACCAAACCCTCCGGCACCATAAATGGCTATTTTTCTCATATTATTGTTAACTTTAGGTTTTTAAATCCTTTATTTTCTATATTCACTAAACAATTTGGTTGTTTAAATGATTAAACAG
>JAGKXC010000007.1 GCA_021151535.1 Sphingobacteriia bacterium
GGTTACTTTGTTGGAGGCTTCTGCTGTTGCTGCAACTGGCTGTGTTTTAGCGGCGAAGGGTGTAAAAATACTAATGGAAGGATTTGAGGTTGAGGGCTATGCTATGATCAGAAAAGAGGTTGTAAAAAACAGGCTACACAACATGGTTGCGCGCGTTCATATTGGGTTGAAGAATCATTTTTATGAGGTTGCACGTGGCAGCAGTTGTTACGATCATCAACCTGGCGGAAGAACGGATGTAGTGAAATATTTCGGCTTCAAGGGTTTGGTTATTGCGGGCGATTTGGGTGCAACGGGAACATGTTTTATACCTACTTGGAGTGCTTTGGGCTTAGATGGCAAAGAATGGACAAAATCGAGTTTACAGCGATTGGGAGCTGGTTGGTTGCAGTTGAAATCTGGTGAGTTTGACGATTATTATGTAGCTGATAAAAACCAAGATCACGTATATTTTGATTCAGCTGCTGATGGTAATGCCATGTGGCTGTTGCACAGATTGTTGTGGTTGGATAGGGCACCAAGTTTGAGCGATGTGAGTACAGAAGTTGTGTTTGGCGGGTTGCGTGATCGTTTCGTGCGCGATTTACAGGTGTATGATGGCGGAAAATTGATGATAAACACCCGTGAAGGTGCTGGAAATTTGGAAATTTTAACGGATGAAGAGAAGATGTTGGCCAAGTTGAAAGTAAGAAAATTCTTTCAAAAGGGCTGTTATGGCAGTGAAATTCATGTTTGGCAAGGCGGCGAATTTGTTGTAGGCAGCGGATTTAATGGCAAACAGGCAACAGAATTTCACATGGTTTCTGCTGGTGTGATGGAAGTACATAGAGACGGTAAATTGATGATTATGGGCGGAAAAGCCACGATGAAAGTAGTGAAAGGCGCCGTATTGAAGTTGGAATCTGGTTCGATGTTGATTGTTGACAATGGTTGTAGTTTGATCATTGAGGAAGGTGGAAGATTGGTAGTGGGCAAGGATGTGCGCATTTTGTTGAATGGCAGTGCTTCATTGCTGCATGTAAAGGGTTGTTTGGAGATGGCAGACGAGACGATTTTATCGCCAAGTAGTTATGGAAATATCCCGGTGGGATTGTTAAAATTGAGTGCTGTGGGCAAAGGTTTTGGCACGGCTGAAATTGTTGGAAGCAAGATCGGTATTGTGATACGTGGAAACGGAATTAATGGTTCGGCGGTATTACAATGGGAAGGTAATTTTGATTTGCACAAGCAGCTGGTGAAGTTTGAAATGGAAGAGGCGGCGATAAAGTTTGGTTTGGGAACACGTGTGATTTTGGGTGGAAATGTGAAGTTAAAAAACAGCAGTTTTACAGCTTTGGAATGGAGTGTTCGCGGTGGAAATGTGTTGTATGTGAAAGGTGGAAATACTTGGGTAGACGGATGCGTATTTAGTGAGTTAGACACAGGACTTGTGGTAATGGATGGTGGCAAATTTGAGAGTTTAACAGAGAGTGAATTTGAGCATTGTGGTGTAGGATTGGTGGTTAGGGAATTGGGTTTTTCAGGGTTCTTCAATCGATTTTTTGAATGTGATAAAGGGGCTATGATTTTTGCTGAGAAACAGTTGCAAGCCATGGATCGTTGCACATTTATTGGCAACAATACGGTGGGTTTGGATGTGTTGGGGGGGCCGAGTTCTATGTCTTGTGGTTATTATACCATGGTAAGGGAATCGATGTTTTTGCGCAACAAATTGGCTATGAATACATTAAACAGGGACATTGCTTTGGCTTGTGCTGAGTTTTCGTATAACGATAATGGTTTGGAACAATACGGAGGCATGTTGGCAATGGGTGCGGGTTCTGGTTTGAAATATGGGAAAGACACATTGACGTTGGGTAATAATTCTTTTAACAAGAATGAGTATTCACAGATTCATGTAACCTCGGTTCAGTTGTATCCCAATGGCAGAAACAATTTCATTATGGATGGCAACATGAGTTTTCTAAAACCTTCTGTTTGGGGCAGCATCAACAATGATGAGGGTGATGCGGTATGGAATGTTTACGGGAGCAAATTGAACTTTGGCAACAATTATGTGGCACCGATAAGAAGTGCGATGGGCATGCAGGATGTGATGAAGTATCATGTTGCGTTGGAGTTTGAGACGGGAACTGGTGAGAGTTTGTTGTTGAAGGGCAACATGTTACCGGGAACAAATATTACTTGTTTTTCACCCAAGGCGGAGTACAAGCCTGGCAAAAAGGGGGAAGGAGTGAAGCGCGGTTTACAGGATGAATTGGATGTGGATGCGGAGTTAGAGGAAGTTATAAGCAGATGGCCTAACGAGTTTGTATTGTATGATTTGACTGGAAAGAAGTTGAGTGAAGTTGAGGTGAAACAGGATGCAAATTGGCAGTTAAGATTTGCTGAGGGTGTTTATTTGATGCGATGGATGGAAAACGGTGAAACGCGATACAGAAAAATTTATTTGGGTAAATAGAGGAAAGGGGAAATATAAGCGGTTGTGATTCAATGGGATATGGAGTTTTTGAATGGGTATTCAACTGATTCGTACACAAAATATTTCCGTTGAAAATTCACCACAAAAGAACCCGGTAACAAGATTAAATTTGTAAGATGAAGATTACATTTTGGGGTGCGGCTAGGCAGGTAACAGGCAGTATGCATTTGTTGGATTTGCCTGGCGGCACCCGGGTTCTTGTGGATTGTGGATTGGATTATGAAAATCGCAAAGAGTTTGAAGCGAAAAATGAGAAGTTTCCTTTTGATCCTGAGACAATAGATTTGGTGATATTAACACATGCTCACATTGACCATTCTGGCAATTTACCTAACCTAGTAAGGCAGGGATTTAGGGGTGTGTTGGTAGGTACTGAGCCAACCTTGCAGTTGAGCGAATATTTGTTGAATGATAGTTTGAATATTCAGCGTATGGAATTGGCTGCAAAGGAGAGAGCGATTCGCAGGAAGCGAGGAAAGAAGGGCAAGAATGTGCGTTTGATGCCATTATACAGCAAGAAGCATATTGGTGATTTGTTAGACATGGCGGTAGTGGTAGATTTTGGAGAAGAGTTTGTGTTTAACGACGAGTTAAGTTTGACTTTGCATAAGGCGGGGCACATTTTGGGTGCTGCTTCGGTGAGATTTGAAGTAAAAAATGGCGGGGTAACGCATAAGATTGGATTCACGGGCGATTTGGGCAATGCGATGTCGAAGTTGGTTCCAGATCCAGCGCCAATGCCTGATTTGGATTACTTGATTTCTGAGAGCACATATGGAGGCAGGCAGCACATGGTGGATCCGAGGAAGGCGCAGGATGCGATGTTAGACGAGGTGATTGAGACTTGTGTAAAGAAGGGTGGGAAATTGGTAATTCCGGCGTTTAGTGTAGGCAGAACACAGGCTATAATTTTCACTTTGCATCAATTGTACAGAGAGGGCAGGTTGCCTAATGTGAAGATATTTACTGACAGTCCGTTAGCGATTAAGAGCACGCATATTTATCAGCAGAGTGTGGCATATTTGAATGATGAGGCGAGGGAGTTTCAGGAGAAATATGGCAGTTTGTTTGATTTTCCATTATTGCATGTGATTGAGGAGGAGCGTGAAAGTGAGATTTTGAGTGTAATTGACGAGCCTTGTGTGATTATTTCTGCGGCTGGGATGGTAGAAGGGGGAAGGATTCAGATGCATGTGAGGAACAATATTGGGGGAGAGAGAAACACGGTATTGATAGCAGGATTTTGTGCGGAGGGTACATTGGGATGGCGTTTGTTGCAGGGTCAGGATTTTGTAGAGATTAACTACAAGCCAAGACCTGTTAGGGCGGCGGTGAAGCGTACGGATGTATTCAGTGCGCACCCAGACCATGAGCAGATGAAGGCTTATTTTAAGGCGAGCAATAGTGAAGGGAAGTTGAAGGGTTTGTTTTTGGTGCATGGAGATCCGGTTCAGATGGAGAAATTGGCATTGGATGTAGACCATTGCAATGTTCACATGCCGAATAAGGGTCAGACATTTCAGCTGAATTAAGAATGGAATAGGGGAATGACTTTACGCAGAGGTATAGGATTGTTGTTGATGCCATTTTCATTGATATGGGGAATGGTAGCGGGTATGCGGAGGTTGTTTTTTGAGATGGCTGGAAGGCGAAAGGCGGTTGGCACGGAGTTAGGTGCAACCACTTGGGTGATTGGGAATATCACTGTTGGCGGCACAGGGAAGACACCGTTGATGATTGCGTTGGTGAGGCGGATAATGGAGAAGGGTAATGGGGCGCGTTTGGGGGTATTGTCGAGGGGGTACGGGCGTGAAGACAGGCGATATGGATTTCAGTGGGTGGATTGGCGGGTACCGGGTGCTGTGGGATTGTATGGCGATGAGCCGGTTGAGATTCAGCGAGCTTTGGTGCAATATGTTGATAGTGTTGAGGTGGCGGTTTGCGGAGATCGGGTTGAGGGAGTGAGAAGGATGGTAACGGAGAAGGGTTTGGAGGTTTTGTTGTTAGACGATGGCATGCAGCATTTGCCTTTAAAGGCGGATGGGTATGTGATGGTGGTAGATTTTCACAGGCAGCCACAAGATGATTTTTGCATGCCTGTAGGCAACTTGCGGGAATTTGGTTTTGCTAGTGAAAAAGTATCGTGGGTGGTTGTAAACAAGTGCAGCATGGATGTTTTGGAGGGCGTGAAATCGAGGGAGTTGAAGCAGCGATTTTCGTCTTATTTGAAAAAGGAATTGAGGGATGATTTTGAAAATCGCGTTTTGTTAACATACGAGAAAATGCATTCTCAATGGGTTTTGGGCACTGATTCGGGAGATAAATTGGCTTTTGGCGTGTTAGGAATAGCCGGTGGAGATAGGGTATTGAGGAATTGGAGGGAAAGTGAAATGGTTTTTGGGGGCGTAGTTTTTGGTGATCATCATTTGTTTACGCAGGAAGAGATTGAAGGTGTGTTAGAGCAAATGAGTATTGTTGGTGCTGAGAAGCTTATTACAACGAGAAAAGATTGGATGCGATTGGAAGCGGTGTTGGATGGCGGTGATGGGAAATTGCGGAGGAAGTTTGAGCAAAGGGGCATTGGTATAGAAATTTGGTGGACAGAGCCGGAGATGTTGGATGAGCGCAATTGGGATGGGATTATGGGAGCATTGATGGGGGAGAGGTAGGAAAGTTTGGAATTTGAAAATTCAATAAGAATAGAAGTATAACGTTAAATAAAAAACAGATGAATCAAATACAGAATAGGAATGCTGGTTTCAGCGAAATGGGAAAAGAAGCAGGAAGGATTTTGAGCAATATGAAGATTTTTTGGAGTTTGGTAATGATTGTGGGGTTGATTTTTGTATCTACTTTTATGGGTGGATGTAAGGTTGATCCATCGGTGGTGAAGGATACGTTCGCCAGTATTGATGATGGAACATGGGAATGGAAGGAGGTTCAGAAGTTTCAATTTGACATAAAGAAAGCGGATTATTATTACAATATTGATGTGAATTTGCGCATTACTGGCAAGTATGCTTACTCGAATTTGTGGATGATTGGGGTATTGAAGGGCGAGGGTAAGAATGATACTTTGCAGTTTCAGGCGGAATTGGCTGATGAAACTGGTAGATGGTTGGGTCAGGGAAATGGCAATGTGTTGACATACCGGATTCCATATAAGCAAAATGTGATTTTGAAGCCGGGTAAGTATGAGTTTTACTTGAAGCAAAATGTTAGAACGGAGAAGTTGGGTGGCATTACAGATGTGGGGATTAAGGTGAGTGAGGCGAGTGCTATTTTGTAAGGCAGTATTTAAGTAATTAACTGATAATTCATTAGGTTATGGTTGTGAAGGGAATTGCTGCGGCGATGATGGGTGTTGATGCACTACCGGTAACTGTTGAGGCAACAATGAGTCCTTCGTTTGATGGCGGGGGAACCTATATAATTGGATTGCCAGATAGCAGTGTAAAAGAGAGTTTATTCAGGTGTGATGCGGCGATAAGGAATTCGGGTTTGGAGCCTATAAGGCAGCGATTGGTGATTAATTTATCGCCAGGAGATGTAAGGAAAGAGGGAAGTTCTTATGATTTGGCGATAGCGTTAGTGATGTTGCGTGCGAGTTATCAGTTGGGTGATGCAGATAAGTTAGATTCGTTTTTGGTGATGGGAGAGTTGGGATTGGATGGCAAGATTTTGCCTGTGAAAGGTGTTTTGCCTGCTGCTATTTTAGCAAGAAAATTGAAGTTGAAAGGCATGTTGGTTCCTATGGAAAATGCCAAAGAGGCGGCTATTGTGAAGGATTTGGAGGTGTATGGTGTGCAGCAATTGGGCGATGCAGTGGCATGGATTAGGGAAGAGAAGGAATTGAAGCGTGTGATTGTTGATCCCAGGGCTGATTTTGAAATTGCATCGGAGGAATTTGAAGTAGATTTTGCTGATGTGAAAGGACAGGAATCGGTGAAACGTGCTTTTGAGATTGCGGCTGCGGGTGGACATAATTTGGTGATGATCGGGTCGCCTGGCAGTGGTAAAACTATGCTTGCTAAGCGGATGCCTAGTATTTTGCCTCCAATGACATTACACGAAGCCCTTGAAACCACAAAGATTCATTCCGTTGCTGGCAAGCTTAGCAAGGATGCCGGTTTGGTTGCCAGGCGACCGTTCCGCAATCCTCATCATACGATTTCGGATATTGCGCTGATTGGGGGAGGTGTTTTCCCGCAGCCCGGTGAGGTTTCTCTAGCCCAGAATGGGGTATTATTTTTAGACGAACTTCCTGAATTTAACCGTAGTGTTTTGGAAACTATGCGTCAGCCCTTGGAAGATCATAAAGTGGTGTTGAATCGGGCCAAATATCAAGCTGAATTTCCTGCCCAGTTTATGTTATTGGCTAGCATGAATCCTTGCATGTGTGGTTATTATCAGCATCCAACCAAAGCCTGTACGTGTTCGCCCGGAAATATCACCAAGTATATGGGGAAAGTGAGTGGGCCATTAATGGACAGAATTGATCTTCACGTTGAAGTGGCGCCAGTGGATTATGAAGTATTGGGAACGGTGATAAAGGGTGAAACCAGTGCTCAAATTCGGGAACGTGTTGTGAAAGCCAGGGAGTTTCAGCAAGAACGTTATCAAAAAGACGGTATTCAAGGGGTGTTTTGCAACGCGCAATTGGATAGCGGTTTGCTGCAGCGTTATTGTGTGCTACCACCCACAGCAGCTTTGCTGTTGAAAGCAGCCATGCAAAAATTGGGATTGAGTGCTAGGGCCTATGACCGTATTTTGCGGGTAGCGAGAACCATCGCTGATTTGGCTGGCAGCCAGGATATCGCCATGGAACACGTTGCGGAAGCTATCCACTATCGGAGTTTGGATAAACAATAAAAAAAAGAGCGACACAAGGCCGCTCTTTTCAATGATTTTTATTTGGAATTACTTCACCAATGTTAATTCATTGATGATGTTAGAAGCGCCGCCCAACTTGTCTACGATGAACAAGGTAAAACGAACATCTACTGAGATGGTTCTTTGAACTTCAGGCAAGAAAGCGAAATCTGAAGAAATTGCTTCCCAGTTACCGTCGAATGCAGTACCGATCAATTCACCTTTTGCGTTCATTACTGGAGAACCTGAGTTACCGCCGGTAATGTCGTTGTTGGTTAAGAAAGCAGTGTGCAATTCGCCATCTTTATCGGCGTATTGACCGTAATCTTTGCTCTTGATTAATTGGATCAACTTGTCTGGCGCATCGAATTCGAAATCGCCTGGCTTGTATTTTTCCAAGATACCTTTTGCGGTAGTGAAATCGCTATAGAAAACGGCATCACGCGCATGGTAAGGCATTACAGTTCCATAAGTTAAACGCATGGTACCATTGGCATCAGGAGCAAACGCATTTGTATTCATTTGCAATTGAGCGCTCATGAACAAACGGTTGGCACGGGCCAATTTGTTGTTCACTTCTGTTAAGCGGTCTTTCAAAGTAACGTTGATAATATCGAAATATGCTACAGTGATGTTGTACAACATGTCTTTCGCCAAAACAGAAGCAGAAGGCTTCTTCAAGAATTTAGCAAATTTTTCTTTAGAGGTAAGGATAGATTTGCTGCAAAGTTCTTTGGCAGCAGCGGCATAATTGTTACCATGTTTTTTCACCAATTCAATGATGCTTGCAGGCAACAAAGTTTGGTCTAAATCTTCGAAGATGTGACGTAAAACAACGGCTACAACTTCTTCTTCTATGGGTGCATAGTATTCAGCGAAGATGTTATCTGCGTTCATCATACCTGTCATTTTCAAGGCAGCGGCAGTTTTCTTGGCTACCAATGAATCATAAACAGGGCGAAGGTTTAGCGCCAACGACATGGCTTGGCTATTTGAGATACCATCTTGGAAGTAAACGCTGAACAAACCGATTTTATTCAATTCTTTGTAGGCTTCATCGTACAATGAAGTAACTTCACCGTAGGTTGCTTCTAATTTGTTATCACGCACCCACTTTTCGAATGCTTTTTCAGCATTTTTACGGGTTGTGTACAAGCCATCTTCTTTTGAAAGATCTTTTGCTTCACCGCCAAATTTGTTCCAATAGTTACCAATTGAAGCCAACTGATCGGAGTACATCAAACGGATGTTTTTATCTTGGCGCATGTATTTTTCATACACGTCCATGATGTCTCTACGTAATTGAACGCGCATCGGTCTTTCTTTGCTCGCCAAGTACTTAATACCTTCGCTATAGGTATAGCGGGTAGTACGTCCTGGGTAACCCATAATCATTGCAAAATCGCCAGTTTTGATACCGCCGATATTGATTGGCAAATGGTGTTGTGGTTTGAAAGGCTTGTTTGCTGGTGCGAAATCTGCGGGTTTGTTAGATTCGTTGGCGTAGATACGGAACATAGAGAAGTCGCAAGTATGGCGAGGCCATCTCCAGTTGTCGGTTTCGCCACCGAATTTACCTACATTTTCTGGGGGAGTACCAACCAAACGGATATCGCGATACACTTCATAGAACATAGCAAGATATTGGTTGCCATTGTAGAATGGAGTAACTTCGATTACGTAGTTAGCTCTTTCAGCGCCCAAAGCGGCGATTAATTCAGAGCGTACGGCGTTTAAATTTTTAGCAACTGCTGCGCTTCTTTCTTTTTCAGATGCGTTGATTGCGATGTCTTTCAACACTTTATCGGTAACATCTTCAATTTTGCGCAAAAGGCCGATATTGAAATTGGCTGGACGTTCTTCGGCTTGAGATTTTGCCCAGAAGCCGTTAGATAGGATGTTATCTGTAGGCGTAGATAATTTTTGGATAGCACCGTAACCACAGTGGTGGTTGGTAAGGAAAAGGCCTTGAGAAGAGATGATTTCACCTGAGCAGAACATTCTGCCTTCTTTGCCCATTAATCTAACAATAGCATCTTTGGTAGAAGCTTTGTTGATGGAATAGATTTCTTCTGCTGTGAGTTTCAATCCTTTGGCTTGCATTGGGTCTTGAATTTTCTGCAAGAGAACCAATGGCCACATGCCTTCATCGGCGCGGAGTTGCATTAAGCTGCTCAACGCTAAGGCAATGGTAAGTATGCGTTTCTTCAACATAATTATGATATTGAGTTGCAAATTAACTCATTTTGGGGCAGAATTTGTTTATTTTGACCACTTATTCGGGTATGTTGGGTGATTTGATTGAACTGAGGCCGGAAGGCTATTACTGTGCACAAGCGGATTTGTATATTGATCCGATGCGCAGTGTAAAGCGTGCACTGGTTACGCATGCGCATTCAGATCATGCCAGGGGTGGGATGGAGCATTATTTGTCGCACAAAGACAGCGAATGGGTTTTGCGATTGCGATTGGGCAAGAATATTTCCTTGCAAACGATGGAATATGGAGAATCCATTTGGATGAATGGGGTTGAAATCACTTTGTATCCTGCTGGGCATGTACCTGGCAGTGCGCAAGTAAGGTTGCGGAATAGCAAGGAGTGTTGGGTAATTTCGGGTGATTATAAAACTGTGGGTGATGGATTAACGCCGGCATTTGAATCGGTTGCATGTGATTATTTTATTACGGAGAGCACATTTGGGCTGCCGGTGTATCGATGGAAGCCGCAGGCGGAGATATTCACTGAGATTAATGCTTGGTGGCAGGGATGTGCCGAGGAGGGTTTGAATGCGGTAATAAGTTGTTATTCATTGGGTAAGGCGCAGCGCGTGTTGAAATATTTGGATAGGGCGATAGGGCGGGTTATTTGTCATGGCAGCATAGCGGAGACAAATGAGGCCTTGGAGCGACAGGGATTTGATTTTGGTAGTTGGGAGCGCGCGGAGATGAGGGCTAGGGGGAAGAAGGGTGGTGAAAACGTAGAGTCTGTTGCCGGGAAAGTGAAGGGCGCGTTGATAGTTTGTCCGCCAGCGGCGATGGATTCTCAATGGATGAAGCAATTTGGCGAATATGAAACGGGCAGTTGCAGTGGATGGATGGGGTTAAGGGGTACACGCCGCTGGGGGAATTTAGACAGGGGATTTGTGTTGAGCGATCATGCCGATTGGGATCAGTTATTGGGGGCGGTGGAGAGCTGTGGTGCTGAGAACGTATTTGTAACCCATGGATTTAGTGAGATTTTTGCGCGATATTTAAGGGAGGAGCGCGGTTTATGGGCGCAGACAACGCGGGCACTGATGCGTGGAGATTTTCAGGTTTCGGCGATAGAGAAAGGGGAGGATGGATGAAGCGTTTTGTGGTATTGATAGAGGAATTGGATAAAACCACGCGTACCAAGGAGAAGGTGCAGGCTTTGGAGCGGTATTTTCGGGAGGCTGAGGCGGTTGATAAAATTTGGGTTGTGGCTTTGTTTACGGGCCGGCGGCCGCGTGGAATTATTAAATTGGCGAATTTGCGGAGATGGGCGGCGGATACGTCGGGCATACCGCAATGGCTATTTGATGAGAGTTATCATTTTGTGGGCGATTTGGCGGAGACAATGGCGTTGTTGGCTGGTGGAAATGTGGAAGATCGATATACGGATGCTGGAATGTTGAATGCCGAGGTTGCCGAGGATAAAGAACAGAGTAGGAAAGCGCAGATGGTTGTGGAAGGGGAAGATGCCGATGGAAAAGCGTTTTGGTATGAGATGGGTTTGGATGCGTTATTTCGGAGGTTGGAAGCGATGCGTGGCATGGATGAAGAGATTCAGCGAGCTTGGGTGATAGGCATGTGGCGGCAGATGAAGGTGACGCAGAGATTTATTTTTAATAAGTTTTTAACTGGGGGATTT
Source organism: Sphingobacteriia bacterium (assembly GCA_021151535.1). Taxonomy (GTDB): domain Bacteria; phylum Bacteroidota; class Bacteroidia; order NS11-12g; family UBA955; genus JAGKXC01. The sequence goes on from JAGKXC010000007.1 coordinate 11,247, forward strand.
AGGATGGGTGTGAGCGAACAGTTGTTGTTTCAGGCAGTGGGTTTGGTGGAGAATATGGAGACAGGTGATGTAGCGCATGCGTTGATGGGCAAGTGGGATCCTTTTGAAGAAAGCTATGAAGCGTTGATACGCGGGGGCGATGATAAACGGGGCAGAAGCAAACCTTATCCTTTTGCGTTGTGCTATGCGATGGAAGATGAACCTGATGATGGCTTGGAGCACTGGCAATTGGAGTGGAAATGGGATGGTATTCGCGGTCAGTTGATCAAGCGCAATGGGGATGTGTTTCTTTGGAGCAGGGGTGAAGAGTTGGTGAATGAAATGTTTCCAGAAGTGATTACAGCGGCGCAAGCATTGCCAGACGGCATAGTGCTGGATGGAGAATTATTGGTTTGGGGTATGGATCACTTGCCTCAAGACTTCCAGCAAATGCAACGCAGATTGGGAAGAAAAAAAGTAGGTAAGAAATTGTTGCAAGATTGTCCAGTAAAATTTATGGCTTATGATTTAATCGAATGGCAAGGAAACGACATGAGGGAATACGCTTTGCGGGATAGGCGAAAGTTGTTGGAGTCGTTGTTTGATTTAGATACGAAACATCGTTTATCGCCCTTAAAAAACGGCGATGATGGCGTGTTGTTATCACCCAAAATGGCGGCTATGGATTGGGAGGAAGCGAGGGAAATCAGGGCTCAAGCATTGGAGATTCGGGCAGAGGGTTTGATGGTGAAGAGACTGGATTCTACGTACCCGGTGGGAAGGAAGCGGGGTGATTGGTGGAAGTGGAAATTGGATGCTGAGACGGTTGATTGTGTGATGATTTATGCCCAAAGGGGCCATGGACGTAGGGCGAGTTTGTACACCGATTTTACTTTTGCTGTAAGGGATGCTGAAACGTTGGTGCCTTTTGCGAAGGCGTATAGCGGATTAACGGATGCAGAATTTTTGGAAATTAATCAATGGATTAAACAGCATACGCGTGAAAGTTTTGGTCCGGTTAGGAGTGTAACCGCCGAGTTGGTATTTGAGGTAGCATTTGAAGGAATTGCTTTTAGCAAACGACATAAAAGTGGCATAGCGGTAAGATTTCCGCGAATTGTGCGATGGAGGAAAGACAAGAAAATCGAAGAAATCGCCAGTTTAGACGATTTAAAAATGATGATTGCTCGCCGCGAGGGCGAAAAAAATGACAATTCACTGAATCAGTGAATGTTAGAAAGGGGGTATTATCCTTGAATTTTTGATCCCCAATTTGGCGGATCGATTGCAAATTCTCTTACTAATTCTAGTTCGGAGGGTTGGATATAACCTTCGGCGGCTGCGACGGTTGTAAGTGAATCCAAGTTAGTGAGGGTATAAACGGGGATACCTGCTTGGGAGAATCTTTCCATTGCATTGGCGAATCCATAGGTAAATAGTGCAACAACACCAACCACTTCACCACCGGCTTTTTGCACACCTTCTACTGCTTGGAATGAACTTTTACCGGTTGAGATGAGGTCTTCTACCAAAACTATTTTATCGCCGGGGATTAATTCGCCTTCAACTTGATTTTGCAGGCCGTGTTTTTTGGGTTCGGGGCGAACGTAGCAATAGGGAGCGCCAAGTATATGGGCGGCTAAGGCACCATGGGCGATACCTGCGGTTGCGATTCCACCGATGCGATTGGCTTGGGGAAATTCGGTTTTAATGATGTTTGCAAGCTCTTCTGCAACGTAGGTTCTAACCTCTGGAAAGGACAGAACCATGCGGTTATCGCAGTAGATTGGAGATTGAATTCCTGAGGTCCAAGTAAATGGCTTTGATGGACTTAGTTTAACAGCTTTTATTTCGAGAAGAAATTTTGCTAACTTTGCGTTTCTTTCAGACATGGGAGCACAAAGTTATAAAATCTATTTTAACGAAAGTGCGTTGGTGATTGCGGAATCTCCAGAGGCATTGAGGGGTTTACCGAATTTATACTATATCGGTGACGATGAGTTGCATAAAAGTTTTAAGATTTTGCTATCGAATGAAACTTATGGTAGGGTGATGAACTTTGGTTTAATCTGCCCAAACCCGCAGGAAATTTTTGATGAATTCAGGTCGGAATACACGGTAGTTCAGGCTGCGGGTGGTTTGGTATTCAATAAAGAAAACCAAATGTTAACGATTAAGCGGAATGGATTATGGGATTTGCCTAAGGGTAAAATTGAGCGACATGAAGACCAGATGGCAGCGGCATTGCGTGAGGTGATGGAGGAAACGGGCATCAACATGTTGAACATTTCGGAGAAAGTGGGTGAAAGTTATCACGCATATTTTGAGGATGATGCGATTATGTTGAAAGAAACACACTGGTATTACATGAATTGCACGGGCAAATCTACTTTGAAACCGCAGGTTGAAGAGGGAATTAGCGAAGTGAAATTTGCGGATTTAACTTGGTTTACCAGTCCTGATTTTACTTCATATCAAAGCATACGCGACGTTGTGAAGCGTGCGTTATCGCGCGAAGCGAAGGGATAATTTTTTATAACCGGCGGGGGATTGGGTTAGATAACCAGTCCAGAAATATCGATATTACTTGGCAGATAAGGTTTAAAATCTGCTTTATAGATGATCAAATCTCTTACGAGTGTTGAACTGATATAGCTTAATTCGGGAGAGCTATTGATAAAAATTGTTTCAATTTCTGGCCACATAGCTTTATTTAATTGGGCGATATGGCTTTCATAATCGAAATCTGAACCATTTCTAAGGCCCCGAATCAAGAATTTGGCGTTATTTTTTTTACAAAAATCTACTGTTAAGCCTTCATAGGTATCGATTGATACTTTAGGGTTATTGGCAAAAGTTTGGGATATCCAGTTTTTCCTAATTTCGAGATCAAACAAGGTGGTTTTTTTGGTGTTTACACCGATGGCAACAATTACAGCATCAAATAGGCAAGATGTACGATTAATGATATCGGCATGACCCACGGTTATGGGATCGAACGTACCTGGAAATACTGCTATTTTATCCATGATAGAGCGAAGATAATGAAATGTTTGTGGTATTAGCTATTCTGTTGAAAATAGCTCAACACGGAGGATCCATAATCTTTTTGTAGTACAGGCGAGCAAATTTCGGGGAACACGAGTTGGGGTTTATGTTCAAAGATTAGGATGGCATCTGGGTTGGTGGATGAAAGCAGCGGCAAGAGTGTTTGGGGCATAGATTGCAGGTCTGCCATATGGTAAGGTGGATCTGCGAAGATGATATCAAAGCTTTGATCCAATGTAAAGGGCAATTTTAAGGCATTTCCAGAAAGAATTTCCCAGTTGGGTAGGTTAAACTGTGATTTGGTATTTTTTTGAAACACAACATTCTTTCTGTCTAAATCAACAGAAGTTACTTTTTCGGCATTACGAGACAGAAATTCTAGGGCAATGATACCTGAACCTGAAAATAAGTCGAGCACATTTGCATGTTGAATCCCCACATGATGTTGGAGGGAGTTGAACATGGATTCTCTCATTCTATCTGTTGAGGGACGAACATGAGAGGCGAATCCGGTACCTATCGCCCTACCTTTTAAATTTCCACCGGTGACGCGCATTCGTAGGCTTGTAAAAGGGGTGCAACGAAATGAATGAGGGGTGGTTGTGTAGCAGCAATAATGGGTAGCGGCGGCTGGGTGAATTCAGCGTGGGGAATTAACTTAATGAAGGTTTGTTTGGCTTGAACGGACCAAGGTGCAAGGGTATCGGTATGGATAGTAACATGCAATTGGTTGGGTTTAAGTTTTAAGTTATGGAAGGGAAGTAAGGTAAAATATAGGCATTCTTGGGCATTATTCACGTGATAAGAATTAGCCAGAATGAGGGCGCCATTTTGGAATGCGAAGAGAAAATATTGGTTATGGTGGAACCATCCGTAAACGCTGTTTTCGGCTTTATTGCTGAATTTTTGGGCGATGGGCCACAGAAGTTCTGCAAAGTGATGTTCTGCGTTGGGGTGGTTGGGAGTTGAGAATTTGATACTTGTTTGCTCGTTGATTTTTACAGTTTTGGTAGACTGCAGATCAGGTAAATGTGCATCAGCGAATGAATTGGGTACAAATTCGCAAGGAGCATTCCATTCTAACCAGTGTTTTTTAGGTAGGGAGAGTGGAAACTTGGTAATAGTGTATTGGATGGGCTGTTGGTTGGCTGCGAATTGAACTTCGTGTAGAATATCATTTTGAAGTAATGCCAATTTTTTATGTTCTGGCAAATTGTTTTCTGATTTCCACGACCAAAGGATATCCATATGGCAAAGTTGCGTTATTTCTCTTAAACAAAAAAGGCCGCCTACTAGGCGACCTTTTTTGAACTATGCAAAACAGATACTTGTTAGTATTTCAAAATGAAATCAACGCGACGGTTTTTGGTTTTTCCAGCCTCAGTTGTGTTGTCAGTTATAGGCATTTCTTGACCATAACCGATTGCAACCAATCTAGAAATATTTACACCGTTTGCTGCCAAGTAGTTTTTCACTGCTTCAGCGCGCTTTTGACTCAATGTTTTGTTTGATTCAGGAGTGCCGTTGTTATCGGTATGACCTTGAATTTCAACAGTAGCAGTTGGGTATTCGTTCAACAATTTAACCAAGTTGTTCAAATTCTTGAATGAAGCTGGAACGATTACATCTTTACCAGTTTCGAAGTTGATACCTTTTGCTTCTAATTTAATTTTATCCAAAGTTTCCTTCTTGAATTCAGGGCAACCTTTGTTAGTAGTAGTACCAATAACATCTGGGCACTTATCGATGTTGTTGTAAACACCGTCGCCGTCTGTATCAGGGCAACCTTCACCAGCTACTGCACCAGCAACTGTAGGACATTTGTCTTTGCTATCTTCAACGCCATCGCCATCAGAATCAGGGCAACCTTTCAAAGAGGCCAAACCTGCTTTATCTGGACAAGCGTCGTCTTTATCAGAAACACCATCGCCGTCTGTATCAGGGCAACCGTTGAATTTAGCCAAACCAGCTTTGGTTGGGCAAGCATCCAAACGATCTTCTATACCGTCGCCGTCAGAATCAGGGCAACCTTTGAATTCAGAAGAACCTTTTACATCAGGGCACTTGTCATCGCCATCAAGGATACCATCGCCATCTGTATCAACAGGACAACCAAGGCTATCTACGTGATCGCGGTATTGAGGCAATGTGCCTTTACATTTGTCGTATTTATCAGCAACACCATCTTCGTCAAGGTCTTTGAATTTACCAGATGGTTTGCCACCTGTAGCCATACCTACACCGTCACCAATTTGGTAAGTGAAACCAAATGAATGGTATCCCCACATATCGTTGGTACGATAAAGTTTGTGGATAGGAGGGTGAACAGGGTCTGGAGTTGCGTTGTTAGCACCATCCCACATATCGCTCATGGTATAAGTATATATAGAACTTACACGGATACCGAAACGTTCTGTTAAGTGAATGGTAAAACCTGCACCACCTTGAACAGCAGCACCGATATCGGTAATTGCTGGTTTGTGTGTTAAAGCTGGATCATATTGATCTTGAACATAGGGATCTGGACCCCAAATAATCTGACTGAAAGCGTAGAATCCACCGAATCCAGCTTGGATAAATGGTTGGAATTTAGACTCTTCAGAAAGGATTTTGAATCTTCCGCCTACTGTGAAGTCCATTGTATTAGCGCGGAAAGACTGATATCTTGCGTAATCTGGCAATTGGAAATCATCCCATTTACGGGCATATCCAACGTCTCCAAAAGAGAAATTGAAAACACCGTCTAATTTTGGGTTGATATAGTACCCAAAACTCAATCCGCCGCCTTGATAATCGGGCTTGCGTTGGAATCCAATTGCGGAACCTAAGTCCCCAGAATATTCTCTCAAACCGCCGTTAACTTCAAGCGTGTGCGAGCCAGGTAACTGAGCACTTACAGGCAATGCTGAAGCCAACAATGATAGTGCGAGAATAGATTTTTTCAAGTAATGTATCTGCATATAGTGTTAGTTTTCGGTTTTTGTAATGGACAAATATAAGAAATGCACCGACAAAAAAAATATTTTTAACAAATTTTACCCAATAAAATGCATTGTTTACACTAGCATGAAAAAAAATTTGAGTGCTTGGGTGAGAATTCGGGTAACCGATTTCGGTTATTAATTGACAATTTGAATGATATTACTAGATCGATCAACATAATATTGGGCCAATCGAGTTCTGGCTTTTCCTTGAAGTGGGAATCCGGCGAAATTGAATTTGGAATCGCAACAGCTTGTGAACTTGCCATTTACGAACTTACCACATCTGAGGTTGAGTTCAACTGAATCTCCCCAAATTCTCGAGCAATCATTTAATGGATCGTAAGGGCATGCGCGCTCAAAAGCGTACCAAGCATCGTCGAAATCATGTACCAAAATCACACCTGTTACGCCTCCTTCCAGGTACATATATGAGCCTGGAGAAGCGAGATGCATATACGAAGGTAAATTGAGGTCGATGGTAATGTTTACTGGTGCTTTGGGGATATTTGCTGTAGACTGTCCTGCTGTATTATCGCAAGAATTTAATGAAAAAGTGATGTAAGTCGCGAGCAAGGATAAGGTGAAAAGCCATGCGGTTTTTTTGAAGAAATTATCTTCTTTATTTCGGGCGATATGGGTGCTGCTTTCTAACAATCAATTTCCATTATTCGTAGGAGTAGAATCCGATTTTGGTTTTTTGGCCATGATGTCCGGCATCTACTTTTTGTTTTTGGATGCGAGAAGGTCGGAATTTTGGATCGCCATGAAACTGCTGGTACATGGAAGAGGTTACCGAGAAGTTGGTATCTACTCCAATGAGATCCATGAGTTTGAATGCACCCATTTTGAAACCAGAGGCTTGCAATAGATTATCGATTTGTGGTATATCTGCTACATTTTCCTCAAGAATTTTGAGTGATTCCACGTAATAGTGGCGAGCAACTCGGTTAACAATAAACCCAGGGGCATCGGCGGCGTAAACACAAGTTTTTCCAAGGGAAGTAGCCCAATCAAAACACGTTTTTGCATATTCGGGACTGGTTGCAGCACCGTTGATAATTTCAACCAATTTCATGATATGGGCGGGGTTGAAAAAATGCACACCAACAACGCGTTCTGGATGTTGGAGTTTGGCAGCAATTTGGGTAATTGGGATAGAAGAAGTATTGGTTGCGAGGATGGTTGTAGGTGAATTTATGGTTTCTAAAAATCCGAACAATTCCTGTTTGATGGGAAGCTGTTCTAGAACTGCTTCTATTATGATATTGGCTTTGAGGTGATTACGATCGCTGGTTGTAGAAAGTAATTGCAAGGCTGCTGCCGCTTTTTCTTCAGTTGTTTTTCCTTTTTCTACGGCGATGGCCAATTGTTTTTCAATGTATTTGGTGCCTTTTTCCAAAGACGCATCGTTGATATCAAAAAGTAAGGTAGGGTAACCAGATTGAATGGAACAAAGTGCGATACCTGATCCCATTACACCGGCGCCAGCAACAGCAACTGTAAGCATAATACAAATATAAGAATTAAGGTGAAGCTTTCTATTGGGGCGTTATTTACCGCGAAGCCAATTTTGCGGATTTTGCTTCTCTTGTCCGTGCCAAACTTGGAAATTGAGGATGGCTTTGCCTTCTTCATCGGTCATTAATTTACCAATGTGTTGGCCCATGCGGAGTACTTGTCCTTTTTCAATAAATACCATCGACATGCGGGAATACACGGTGAAGTATTCTCCGTGGTTTAAGATTACAGCAATTCCTTGGGTAGGTATATTTAGGATGGCGCTAACGGTTCCCTTGTAAACGGCACTTACAGCACTGCCTTTGGGGGCGGTGATATCGATACCGTTGTTTACCATTTGAATATCTTCTAGATCTGGATGTTGGTGAATACCAAATGTTTGTGAAATATAGCCGCCTGTGGTGGGCCAAGGTAAATCGCCCTGATTTTTTGCAAAAGATCCACTGAGTGCTTTGGCTTCGGCAGAGAGAGAAGATTCATAAGAAGTGGATCCACCTTTTTTGGAATCGGAGCCTTTGCTAACTGAGGTATTGCGTTTTGGGCGTGATAATTCGCGTTGGATAATACGGTTGATTTCAGAATTTAATCTGGCAACTGCTTTTTCGTTTTCACGAATTTTTTCACGAATTTCTTGTTCTTTGGCGGTAAGTTCTGTAACTAATTTTTGTTTTTCCTTTTTATCGGATTCTAACTCACGGGATTCGCTTTCATTTTCTTTTAACAGTACGGTTTTCTCCGTTTTTGTGCCTTCGAGGATGGTAATTGTTTGTTGTAATTTGGCTGCTTGTGCTCGAATTACAGCAATTTGGTGTTTGCGGTAGGTTGAGATTTTTCTTAAATATGTCCACCGGCGCATGGCTTCAGAAAAAGAGCGGGAAGAGAGAACAAACGCAATTTCTTTTCCGTTTTTGCGCGATTTATAAGCCTTAATAACGGTTTTGCGGAGTTTTTCTTGCTGTTTTCTGTACTCTTTTGTGAGTGAATCGAGATAAACGGCGTTAAAGGTGATTTCGTTGTTAACGGAAGTGATAGCTGTAGCCAAATCGTTAATAACTTCTTGACGTTGTTCGATGATTTGGTTTAGCGTATTGAGGTTGTGTAGGGTAGCGCTTTTTTCTTTTTGGGTATTTTTAAGAATTCGCTTTTGTTCCGCGATTTCTTTTTGCATACGCTTTCTTTTGGCCTCTAATTGTTTTCTGTTTTGTGCGTTTGTATCACCTAAGTAACTGAAAGTAAATACAATAAGTAGAAATGCGCCAATGAGGTGCCTAAGGCTAATTTGCCTATTAGGTTGGTTATTTTTTGGGTGTTGCCACATTGGTTACAATAGTATACTCGTTACTTACAACGAATGGATACGAAGGTATACTATCAAATCTTGCAGTTTTTAACGAAAAATCTAACTGTGCATTTTTCTCGGCATCTTTCATAATTAAGTTGATGAGAGTAGGCACATTGATATTCTCTTGCTTTTGGTAACTGCTGTTGTTTATAACGAAAGATTGCTTGGGGTTTATGCTTGATATAATAGAGCTTTTTACCACTTCGTTGGTTTTGGGAACAACGGCAGTAAATACTGCATAATCTGTATTTTGAATGGGTGTAATATAGATGGATTTGTTGGGATCTACTTTGCCTGGGATTTCAATAATTGAACCTGAATCTACCAAGGGATGTCCCATGAAAGTAGCTTGTAATTTTTGCAAATCCAATTTGGTTCCAAGTAGGTTTGCCAATTGGGAAACAGGGATATAGTAATAGGTTTTATTGTATAGGTCGAGGATTTTCGCAGTATCGTTTGTGATAAGACCTTTTGCTACTTGAATACCAATACTGGGAATGGAAACAGAGAACCACATGATCGAATCGCGTTTCATGCGTAGAGAGAAATTTAGGGTCATTTTGTTATCGCCCAAATCGGCGTCGAGTTCATATCGCCCGGTAAAAAACTTCCAATCTGGGTTGGAAATGGCGATGGGAGAAAGCGGTCCGTTATTAGGATTTCTGGCAATCGACGCTGAAGTTGAAGCTGGATCTAATGGCGAATCCACTTGGGCTTGCGCTGAATTTGCGAATAAAGCAGCGAGTAAAAATGCGAGTTTGATATATTTTTTAATGTAACGATTGGGGTTCATTTTTTTAGGAATTATTTGGATGGGGTTGTCAATTCTGATGCCAACTTTTTATAGGCGGCAATCTTTTCTTTTTGTTTATCGCTGTTGGGCGTATGGTTTTTATAGGTATTCAGGGCGATGGGAATGATGCTGGGGTGCACTGATTGACTTTTTTCGATATTCAGTTGGAGCACATTCACAACGCGGTTAAAATCTTTTTGCTGGTATGCGATTAAAACGATGAGATGGTTGTAAAAATTGCCCACTGTAAAATTTCTAATGGATTTTCCTTGTTGTTGAATGAGCATTTGGGCTTTTGATAAATCGTTATTGAGGATGGCTTCGTTTACGATTTTAAGTGTATCCCAATTGAAGAATGGAAAATCTTCTTCTAATTGAGTAAGTGCGATTTTGGCATATTTTGCAAAACCCGGATCTTCTTTTGTGGATTTTGCCAAAAGGAATTTATTGGCGGTATCGGTGATTAGGAAGTTTTCTAAAGAAAACAAGTATGGACTAAAAATTCCTTGAAGATCATCATTGGGTAGCAAGTAGTTAAGCGCTTTTGGATCTTCGGGTGAGGCAGGTGTTTCCGCTTCTGTATCTACTGTTTCTTTTTGGGAATGGGTATTTTCGGCTGCTTGGGTTGGGCCGTAAAGTTGTTGGTATCTTACAAGAATGGAATCTGCCTTTGCCTGGTTGTTATTGGCAATATTGGCGAAATAATACATGCGGTAGCTGTTGGCGTTTTCTCCAAACTGTTTTGTATAAAAATTGGCCAAGTACGTAAGCGAATCTGCCAAGTAATGATTTTGTTCATTCAATGGCATGGGGGTGTTCCTCAACTGTGTTTCAAGTAGTTGATATGTAGTTAGATAAATTGATAAACTCCGCGGTTGTAAACGGATGCATTGTAGATATTGGTGCAATGCTAGTTGTGGTTTAGAGTTGGCAATTTGCTCTGCAAAATAGATGCGATAATGTACATTATTGGGATCAATGGCGATGGCTTTTTGGATATAATCTTGTATAAGAAATATATCTTGTGTTTGTGTTTTTGCTAACCGAGCCAATTGATAATATGCGGGTGCGGTATTGGGAAATTCGACGAGAATTTTGGTAAAAGCAGCAACGGCCGTAGCTGGATCCTCAATGGCCATCGCCTCTAAAAATGATTTGCGCAATTTTAGGTTAGCGGGTAATAGCGTGCTATGTTCTTCTTCGGGTGCTGCCGTTTCGTTTTGATTGGGCGCGGTAATTTTATCTTGAGCGCTGAGTATGGAAACGGGCGATACATTGCATAGAAAAATCAGCAGAGCCAGCCAAAAAGTTCTGTTTTGATGGGGTTGCAAGGGTTGTTTCACCCAATTCTGTTGATAGACTTGCTTGAGGATTTCGCTTGATTTTAAGCGCCAATAGAAGAAAAATCGCTTAAGGAATACTCCATACTTTCTCCGTTGATGGAAACTGAATTTCCGATCATGGAGTTTTTGCAATTGAAGTTTTGGATGTGGCAATTTTCTTGAATAATTGTGTTGGCGATGGTTGCGTTTTCTACTTTGCTATTGCTGCCTATAGAGGTATGAGGCCCAATGGTGCAGTTTTTCAAAGATACATTTTCACCGATAAAACAAGGATGTATGATGGTTACATTTTCGCCAAATGAAGCTGCATCCTTGTTAAACAAATGTGATTTGTTTTCAAGAACACGCTGGTTGGTGAACACTGTAGCGGCATAATTTCCGCAGTCGAGCCATTCATCTACCGCTCCAGGAACAAACTGCATGCCTTTGTTTTTCATGTTTTCCATGGCGTTGGTAAGTTGGTACTCACCTTTTTCACGGAGGTTATTATCGATTAAATATTGCAATTCGCTCTCAAGGGTTTCACCACTTTTGAAGTAGTAAATACCGATAATAGCAAGGTCAGAAACGAATTCAGATGGTTTTTCTACGAAATCAGTAATAATGTTGTTGGCATCGTATTTAACTACCCCAAAAGAACTTGGGTTATCTACTTTATGCACCCAAATTACGCCATCTTTGGTTTTGTCTAAATTGAAATTGGTTCTAAACAAGGTATCTGCGAAAGCCACAATTACTTCACCTTTCAAGCATTCGCGGGCGCAAAGGATGGCGTGGCCAGTACCTTCGGCAGTTTCTTGGTAAAAGATTTTGCCTTTGGCACCTACTGATTCAGCGATTTGGATTAATTCTTTTTCAACGGCTTCACCAAAGTGACCAACCACAAAACCAATTTCATCGATTTCATCGCCACAAACGGCAGCGATATCTTCGATTAACCAATTAACGATAGATTTGCCAGCTACTTTTATCAAGGGTTTTGGAGTGGTAAGGGTGTGAGGGCGCATGCGCTTTCCCATACCGGCCATTGGAATGATTAATTTCATGAAAAAATAAAATTTGGTTACTGAAAGTTGCAAAGATACAAAACCTAAATGAAATCTATGTTTTTGGGGTGTTAGGAAGGGGTTAGGCAAATATGAATGGAGAATGGCTATGGTTTTACTCCGGTAGAGCCGTAACCGCCTGAACCTCGTTCGGTTTCTGATAATTCATCTGTTTGAATCCAAGTTGCGGTTTCATGTTTGGCAATAATCATTTGTGCGATTCTTTCGCCAGATTGAATTTCAAAGGCTTGGTTTCCATGGTTAATGAGTAGCACTTTGATTTCACCGCGGTAATCTGCGTCGATGGTACCAGGGCTGTTTAAAACAGTGATTCCGTGTTTATATGCAAGGCCGCTTCTGGGGCGAATTTGCGCTTCATAACCCGTTGGCAGCTCAATGAAAAGTCCAGTAGGTATAAGGGTTCTTTCGCCCGGGGCGATAGAAACGGGATTTTCTAAAAAAGCATGAATATCCATCCCTGCCGATTGTGCAGTTTGGTAATGCGGCAGTGGGTGGTTGGATTGGTTGATGATGCGAATATTAACCATTGAATTTTGACGGTTGGGTTTTTTCGTTTACGAATATGGCAAAAACGAAAATGATTAAGCTAATGAATCTTGCCAAAGCTATGGAGATTGGCAGTTGAATATCGGGATTATAATACAGCCAAGTTACAGGGAAGGCAGCGATGAATAAAATGGCGAGTAGCCTAAAAACTTTGTAAGGAACGGGGTAGAATTTCTGACCTGTAAAATAAGATATTACTACCATGGAGGCGTAAGCGAAGAGTGTTGTATAAGCAGAAGCCACAAATCCATATTTTGGGATTCCCCAATAATTTCCGGCGATGGTAATTACGGCGCCGGTTGTTGCTACGATGGCGCCCATGGTGGTATTTCCAGAAAGTTTGTACCAAATAGAGAGGTTGTAATAAATACCTAGGCAGAGGTTGGCGAGCAACAAAACGGGAATGATATGTAATCCATCTACATTTTGGTAGTAGATGGGTTTTCTGAGTAACAGCGGTGCCAGGTAGGGCATAATTGCTAGCGTGAAAACATAGATTCCGCCTACTGCGTAGATGAAGTATTTCATGACATAGGCGTAGGTATGCGGAGCGTCTCTATCGCCCGATTTACTAAAGAAAAATGGTTCTGCCGCGAATTTAAACGCTTGGATGAACAGGGTTAAAACGAGGCTTAGTTTATAAAATGCGCCGTAGATTCCGGTTTGGGTATCGGCGATGGATTCTGGTAGTAAATGTTTGAGAAATAATCGATCCAACGTTTCATTGATCATGCCGGCGAGGCCAACTAGGACAAGGGGTAAGGAATATGCAAAAATGGATTTTAACAGGGCGATATCGAGACCGGCTTTGAGGTTTTTCCACACGTTTCCGAACAAAAATAGGGTGATAACCGAAGCGATTAAATTGGACAGGAAGATATTGGCCACCATTTGGGTGGGTTGGGTATTATACTGTAACCACTGTATCCATGCGCTGGGATTTTGCATGGCGATTGGGTTGGCTAATTCTTGTTGAAGTAAGTAAGGGCAAAGCAGCAAGAAAAACAGATTTGCCAAGATATTAATGAGGATATTGGCAATGCGGATGGCTGCAAATTTCCAAGCTTGATTTTGCTGCCTTAGCCAAGCAAATCCCAGCGCTGAAAGGGCGTCTGTGGCGAGGATTACGGCAAACCAAGTGGCGTATTCTGGATGTTGTGGGTAGCCGATTTCGGCCATGATATTGCCTGCGAAAGTTTGGGTAAGCAGGGTAAAAATTAAACCGGTGAAGATGAGGGTAATGCTGGTTGTGGCGAAAACTTTGGTTGGGTTTTCTGTGAGTTTGGCGTACCGAAAAAATCCAGTTTCTAGGCCCAAGCTTACCACAATCGCCATAAAAGATGCGATGGTAAACATCACGCTTACCACGCCATAATCTGCCGCAGTTTCAAGTTTTTGTAAGTACAACGGAACCAATAAGTAGTTCAAGAATCTGCCCAGCATGGTTGGAATGCCATAGATTGCTGTTTGCGATGCAAGCTTTTTTATGATACTCATCTGGGAGAAGGAATTTGCGATACGAAGATAGTGTTGTAGATATATTCTTTCGCTAATGGGCCAAGGTTAAACAACAGATCGATGGCCGAAACATCTGCTCTAAACCCATATTTGTGCTCAAAAACTTGGGCGTAAGGAGGGATGATTGGTGGTCTGTTTTGTTTGGTAATTGGCGTGGAATTATTGGGTTTAGAAGTTGGTATTGGGTTAACTTCTTGGTTGAAAGATGCGTTATTTGATGTTAAGAATTGCAGTTGTGAAGGCCATCCTAAATTTTGGTGAAGAATTGTAAGCCATTGTTTTGAAAGCGATTCTAGTGTTTCGGGTTGTTGATCAAGAACCTGAAAAAATCGATAGTCGTAGAATTCAAAAAACGCAGATTTGCCGTATGCCGATTGCAGGGCTTGTTTGTGGTCTTTTACCCATTTTTGGTTGTAATCAATTTTGGCTTCATGGAAAGGAAGTCCTCTACTACTGTGATGAATGGGTACAGAAAGGCTTTGAATTTTATTGGGCGATGCAATTAAATAGCGGGAGTGGGCAGTTTGTTTTTCGAATTTATCGGGTGCTATAACTTGGATTTTTTCTGCATTGTAAGCGCTCAGAATTTCACCCAAAGTAGGCAGTAAATGCATGGGTAATGCTAGGTTTTGCGTGGGGAAGTCTACTTCAAATATTTCTTGGCGTTTTAGCATTAGATGGATACTGTTGCGGGTGAATTTACAGGGCGATAAGTTGTAGCTTTTTGGTTGGCAAAGGATCTTTAGAATCGGCAGCTAGTTGGGCACAAGATTGATGGAATTTGGGGTGTTTCCAGTTTGGTACAATTTCAGCCAGGGGTTGTAAAACAAAATTTCTTTCTTGGATAAACGGATGCGGAATTTGCAAATCTGGAATCTTGATTTGTAAATTTTCATAGAAAAGTATGTCGATATCGATGGTGCGCGGCCCCCATTTTTGGCTGCGGTATCGCCCTAATAATTTTTCGATGTACAAACATTTTTGGAGTGCGGTTGCCGGACTAAATGGGGTATGAATTAATAGCACTTGATTGATGAAATCTGGCTGATTTTCTAGGCCCCACGCGGCGGTTTGGTAGTAGGAGCTGCTTCGAACCACATCGCCCAAATGCAAGGAAATGAGGTTATATGCATCGCCCAGGAATTGCATGGAATTCCCCATGTTAGAACCCAATCCGAGTATGAGCTGTTTGTCGATTCTTGTCACACCTGCGAAGATATCTCAACTTACAATATGAATATCAATCCTTACTTTTGCTTTTTATGAAAAAAGTACTTGTAGTTATTTTTGGACTAATGAGCTTGGGCATACATGCTCAGCAGCGCATTGGCGGTTATTCGCAAGAAAAGTCTGCAAACTGGGTAATGACGCGTTACGTTGGAGACCCATTGGCTGTGCGTGAGTACAAGTTCAACAATGGATTAACGTTAATTACTAGTAATCAAAGTAGTACAAAGCGTGTGTACACAATGGTTGCGGTGAGGACGGGTTCTAAGAATGATCCAAAAACAAATACGGGTTTGGCTCATTATTTAGAGCACATGTTGTTTAAAGGAACGGACAAATACGGTACGTTGAATTGGGAGAAGGAGAAGCCATTATTGGCTCAAATTGATGCTTTGTATGAGAAGTACAATGTTACTACTGATCCTGTGCAGCGCAAGTTGATTTATCGCGCGATTGATAGTGTGAGTGGATTGGCTGCAAAATGGGCGATTGCCAATGAATATGATAAAATGTGTGGTGCATTGGGTGCGGAAGGAACCAATGCGTTTACTTCTAATGATATGACGGTTTATGTAAACGACATTCCAAACAACAAGATTCCTGCTTGGTTGGCGTTGGAATCGGAGCGATTTAGAAATCCGATTTTGCGTTTGTTTCATACAGAGTTAGAGGCGGTTTATGAGGAGAAGAATATTGGAATGGACCGTGAGGACGATAAAGTTTGGGAGACATTGTACGGCGAGTTATTTAAGAAGCATAATTATGGATTGCAGACTACCATTGGCACGGTTGAGCATTTGAAAAACCCGAGTTTGGTGGCCATTCGTGAGTATTACAATAAGTATTATGTGGCGAACAACATGGCAATTATTATGAGTGGAGATTTCAATCCAGATTCGGTTGCTGCGGATGTTTGGAAGCAATTCTCTAAGATGCGCACAGGTGATGTACCCTCTTATGTTTATGAGTGGGAAGATTTAAGAAATGTTGAGAGAACCTTTGATGTATCTGGACCTAAGGCTGAGTATGTAACAATTGGTTACAGAATTCCTGGAGCTGGAACGAAAGAGGCAAGAATTGCCAATATGATATCCATGTTGTTGAGCAATAGTACTGCTGGTTTATTGGATTTGGATTTGGTACAAAAGCAAATGGTGATGGGTGCTTCGGCGGGCATTGACCAAATGAATGATTATGGTGTTTTTGTGTTGATGGGCAATCCGCAGGAGGGTCAAACATTGGATTCGGTAAAGAATCTGTTGTTGATGGAAATGGAAAAAATTCGCAAGGGCGATTTTGACGAGAACTTATTGAAAGCAATTGTTTTAAACGCGGATATTGATCGTTTGAAAAGCTTCAAAAACAATGATGATAGAACCAGATTTTTGATGCAGGCCTTTATTAATGGTATGGATTACAGAGATGCGTTTAACGAGTTGTGGGATATGTCGCAAATGACCAAAGAAAACATTGTTGACATGGCCAATGAATATTTGAATGCAGACAGGGTTGTGATTTATAAGCGAAAAGGGGAGTTGAGCAAGGGCAATAAAATTGAGAAGCCACAGATTTCGCCGGTTGAATTAAACCGTGATAAGAGAAGTGCTTTCGTGGATAATTGGCTTAAGATACCGGCAAAAGAAGTATCGCCTACAATTATTGATTTAAATAAAGAAATTCAGAAAATTGTTGTAGCTAATGGCACTACGGAGGTGCGATATGTTAAGAACTCGAGCAATCGTTTGTTTAGGGTTGCTTACAGATACGACAAAGGCACCTGGGCAAATCCTGACCTAACTATTTTGAGTAATTACATGGAATATGCGGGTGGCGCAGGAATGTCGGCGGGCGATATCAGCATGAAGATGTACAAAATGGGTTGCAGTTACAGGGTAGTTACAAGTAGTTTATACACGGATGTTGTGATTGAGGGGCCTGAGGAGAGTTATGATGCGGCTACGAGTTTGGTGAGCAGCATTTGGGGCAATGTGGAATTGAATGAGGGAATTTTAAAGCAATTGATTGGCGATATGATTAAGGCCAGAGAGGATGCAAAATCAGATCCAGCGATAATCAGAAGGATGCTAGCGCAGTATGCGATTTACGGAGCGAAGAATCCGATGACCAATGTTAGAAGCACGTCTTATTTGAAGGCGATGAAAGTGGCGAGAATCAAGGAATTGATTAATGAATTAAAGAAAACTCCGATGCGTGTAGAATACTATGGCAGTAGGGATTTTAATTTGGTGGCAAAAGAAGTGGGCGCTGGCATTTTCCCATTAACGATGGTAAAGCCACAAGCAGGTGTGAGGCCTGAGATGACAATGTTTACCATGGCGGATCAGAAAGAGAGAATGGTGTATTTTGTAGATTACAAGCAAGTTCAGGCACATGTAAATTGGTGGCATAAGGGTTTGGTTTCTTCTGAATCTCAGGAGGCTAGAATTAATATGTTTAATCAGTATTTTGGTGGTGACATGAGTAGTGTTGTTTTCCAGAATATCCGTGAGGCGAAGGCGTTGGCTTACAGCACTTATTGTTTTGTGAGGGTACCTGATTATGCAGGTCAGCATGTGGGCATAATGGGATTTGTGGGAACGCAAGCTGATAAGATTCATGATGCAATTGGGGCGATGGAGGAATTAATGAATAAGATGCCTTTGGATACAGGGGTTTACAACTTGGCGAAGCAGAGTTTAATTAACCGATTGAATACCAATGTTATTGAGCCAGAATCTTATTTGGGCATGTATCAATATTTGGTAAATAAAGGATTTAGTGTTGTGATGCCCAGTGAGAACGAGCGAAAAATTGTAAATATTACTATGGACGATATCAAGAAATTCCATCAAGAGGAGTTGATTAATAAGCCTTGGGCGATGAGTGTTGTGGCTGATAAAGAGAAGGTAAAAAAATCAGATTTAGCTAAATACGGTAAGGTTGTTGAGTTAAGTTTGACAGAGATTTTTGGATATTAAAATTAGTATAATGCATAAAAAAACCGCAGGGAATTTACCTGCGGTTTTTTTGTTTAAATATGTTTTCAACGAAACAAGTTGTAGAGATTATTTATGTGAAAGACTTTCGAAAAGTTGATCGTTCTTTAGGTTGTATTGTTTGTAAAAATCTGCAAGTGATTCTTTGGTAAAGAAGCTTTTCAAAGCTTCTAAATGGCGTTCATGGTGCAAGTCTGTGCAAGCATAATCGTATAGTCCACTTTTCAACAGGTGCTGAGTAACCTTTTGTACGCCTTTTCCATAATAAGGGGTAACAGATAACAAGTTTAATTGGAATTCAAATCCTAGATCCTTTAGGTATTCGAAATAGGGCAGGTTATTATGGTAGTAGATGTATCTTTCTGGGTGAGCGAGTATAGGTTCAAATCCTTGAATTTGTAGTTCAAACGTAACGTGTTCAAGGTGGGTAGGTTTTTGGATATAGCTAAATTCAGTAAGGATTTTGTTGGAAGAGAAAGTTAGAAGAGGTTCTTTTTTATTGATAAGAGAAATAAAAACATCATCGATCATGTATTCGGCGATGTAGTTGTAGTTGATGGCGAAATTATTATCTTTTGCGAAATTATTGAGGATTTGTGCTGCTTGGCCGATGGTATCGGGATTATTTGGATGTGTATCTGCAATTATATGTGGGCTGCAATAGAAGTCTGTAAAACCTAATTCTATTAAACCTTGGGTAAGTTGGATAGAGGTTTCCGGATTAGGTGAACCATCATCTATACCGGGTAGGAGGTGGTTATGAAAATCAAGCATTACGCAAATTTAGTTGGTTGGATATGGATGATGAATTGTGAAGATAGTGAAATATGATATGTTTTTGATAAAATGCCACAATATTGATTGAATACATACATTTTTTCTACCACTTTGAGTGGTAGGGGTTTGTTGTTGAATAATTAAGGTAATGGAACATACGGCGTTATGAAAATGTTTGTTAAAAGTAAAAAGGGTGAATTTTCGTCGAATTTTTTATACTTAAACGTTTAAAATTGTTGGATTTAGGTTGAAACCTTATATTTTCGAAAGGTTAGATTCAAAAACAATGTTTAAATATGACGTTGTTTAATTGTTGAATTTAATAAATTAAGAAGAAACAAAATGAATACAAGAAAATTTCAAATTGTGGCATTGTTAGCATTTGTAGGCACAGGCGCTTGGTTTTTATCAAGTTGTGAGGATACAAATGTGATTACAACAAATGAATTGTCAACGCCAAAATTGTCAGCTTTTCCTGCCAATTATTCAACGGGCTCAATTTTGGGTGGCACTTTTAATATTAAAGATATTCTAAAGAACAATGCTTTTAATAAAACTGGCGGTTTTGGTGGTGTGTTCATCGATCCTGGTTTTGGCGCAGCAGATCCTGAGTTAATGCAAGCTGCTGATTTGTATAGCGATGCTTCTGTAGAATTGGGAAGAGTGTTGTTTTACGACAAGAAATTAAGTTTGAACAATACGATTGCTTGTGGATCTTGTCACGTACAATCTGCGGCTTTCAGTGATAAAATGCCATTTAGTGTTGGTTTTGGCGGACAGAAGACCACCAGAAACAGTATGGCAATTTGCAATCCTGTTTTCTTGAATAACATGTTCTGGGATTCTCGCGCTGCAGGTTCATTGGATTTGAGCACAAGACCGGTTTTCAATCACATTGAAATGGGAATGGAGAATGACGAAATGTTGGAGAGCAAATTGGCTGCAACTTCTTATTATCCTGAATTATTCTTGAAAGCATATGGCGATAGCAAAGTTACAAGAGGTAGAATTTCAATGTCGATTTCTCACTTCTTGTCAGCTATGGTTACTGGTAATTCTAAATTTGACCAAGCACAACAAGGATCTATTGGTGGTGCTACAGCTCAGTTTACTGATTTAGAGAAAATGGGTATGGATTTGTTCTTCAGCGATAGAGCACGTTGTTCTAGATGTCATAATGGTCAAAACTTCTCTGCGCCTGATGATCCAGGAAGAGGTGGATATGGTGCACCTACTGTTAAAGGTACTGCTAATATTGGTTTAGAGAGAATTTACAAAGACAATGGCAAGGAGAATGGAAAATTCAGAATTCCTAGTTTGAGAAACGTTGAATTAAGCGGACCTTATATGCATGACGGTCGTTTTGCCACTTTGGAACAGGTGATTGATCATTACAGCAGAGGCATTCAGCCACATGCTCATTTAGATGAGAATTTGAAGGACAACCAAGGCAATCCGATTAAGTTAAACTTTACGGATCAAGAGAAGGAGGCTTTGTTGGCTTTCTTAAGAACCTTGACGGATTATAGTTTCTTGCAAGACAAGAGATTCAGCAATCCATTCATTAACAATTAAGATAATTCATTGAAATAGTAAAAGAGCCGCTTTATGCGGCTCTTTTTTTGCGTTTACTTTTTGGTATCTTCGCTGCAGGTGAAACAGACAGTATTTATTCCATCAGGTGCGGGCGCGCCGGGTTTTGCGGGGATTTGTAAGGAGTTGCAACAATTGGGTGGCTATCGCGTAGTTGCGGGCGACATGCGTACTGGGGTTTACGGTGCATCCTTAGCGGATGAATTTGTTGTGATGCCGAGTAGTATGGATGAGGGGTATGTGGAGGCGGTGATTAGGAATGCCAAGGAGTTTGCGGCAGGGGTGATATTACCTATTACCACCGCCGAGTTGATGGTATTATCAAAAAACCGAAAGCAGATTGAGGAAAGTACGGGCGCAACGGTGATAGTAAGTGAAATAAATGGGTTGGAAATTGCGAACAACAAGGGCAGGCTTTACGAGTTTTGTGAAGAAAACGGATTTCGGGTTCCGGCATTTGATATTGTTAGTAATTGTTCTGAATTTGAAGATGCTTGTTCAACGCTAGGGATATCTCATCGCGATTTATGTTTTAAACCTGTGATAGGAAATGGGAGTAGGGGTTTTGGCTTGGTCAGTCAATCGGTGAATGATAATTGGTTGGTTGAAAAGGCGGGATTGTTGGCGTTGGATGTAGATGAATGGAAAAAGCGATTGCCTGATGGGCAATTTGAAAACGATTTGTTGCTCAGTGTTTATTTGCCGGGCATTGAGTTTTCGATTGATATGTTATGTGAAAATGGGAAGGTTTTGAAATGTTTTCCCAGAAGTAGAGATAAGATGATAGGTGGAATTAGTGTTGCAGGAACATGGATGAGAGAGGAAAAATTGATGGGTGATTGTGTGGCATTGGCGGGTGCGTTAGGCCTTCATGGTGTAATCGGTATGCAGTGGAAAATGGGTGTTGACGGTGAATTGTATTTATTAGAAATCAATCCCAGGTTACAAGGTACAACATGCGCACTAAATTTAGTGGGCGAACATTTAGCTGTTGATACGGTAAATATGGCTTTAGGAAAGAGGGTTGATGAGATGGAGGGAATGGAAACATTTTATGCTAACAACGGGGAAATGGATATAAATTATATAGAAGGTGCAACGTTGGAATCGCCCGTGGGTAAGAAAACCTTTCAAGGGTGGGGTAAATCATTTGTTCGGTTTTGGGAAGAGCGGTTGCTGTGAATGTAACTTGTGGTAAGGTTTCTAAGAAGGAGAATCGCGTGGCAAATTGAACCTTAACGTTCAAGTTTAGTATGATTATAAATTTTATAAGGGGTGGTTGTTAAAAAGTTAAGTTTGGTTATCTTTGCCTCATTATGACAGAGAAGAAACGCAACACCACCGGCTATTGGATTTTGTGCCTGGTTAGCGCTTTGGCCCTAACTTATTTCACACTTTTCTTGCCTCAGGCATTTTGGTTGGGCTTACCCACTTTCTTTGGTGGATTGGCTATGGCCATGGATTGGGTATAATCGTTTTAATTCATTTTACTGCATCGCCAGTCTTTGAAAAGGGATTGGGCGGTGTTTTATTGCAAAAACAAAATTATGGCAAACACAAACTGGTTTGATTTCGAAAAAGACATTGTAGCTTTAATCGAGCAACTGGAGAAAACCAAGGAAACCCACGAAAAGGGCAAATTGGATATGTCTGATATGATTGCTTCACTTGAGCAAAAGATTCAAGAAGCTAAGGAGCATACTTATTCTCAACTTACGGGTTGGCAGAAGGTGCAAATTAGCCGTCACCCAAACAGACCTTATTCATTGGATTACATTGAGAATATTGCCACCAATTTTACGGAATTGCATGGTGATAGACATGTAAAGGACGATAAAGCGATTGTTGGTGGATTTGCGCAAATTGATGGAAAGCCGGTGATGATTATCGGTCAGCAGAAGGGAAGAAATACCAAAGAACGTCAGTTAAGAAATTTCGGCATGCCAAATCCTGAGGGATATCGCAAGGCATTGAGGTTGATGAAGTTGGCGGAAAAGTTTAACGTTCCGGTTGTAACCTTGATTGATACGCCGGGTGCATCGCCGGGATTGGAAGCAGAAGAAAGAGGACAGGGCGAGGCAATTGCGAAGAATTTGATGGAAATGAGTGTATTGAGGGTGCCTGTAATTTGTATTGTAATAGGAGAAGGTGCGAGTGGCGGTGCATTGGGTATTGGTGTTGGCGATAAGGTGTTGATGATGCAGTACACTTGGTACAGTGTAATATCACCAGAAAGTTGCAGCAGTATTCTTTGGAGAACTTGGGACAAAAAAGAAATTGCAGCAGATGCTTTGAAATTATCTGCCAACGATATGATGGGTAATGGTTTAGTAGATGGCATTATCCCTGAACCTTTGGGCGGTGCACACCATGATCCTGAAGTTGCATATACAAATATCAAAGAGGCCATTTTGAGAGAGCTTACTGCTTTGGAAAAAATGGATGCTGATGATAGAATCATGAAGAGAATTGAGAAATTCTCAGGCATGGGCGTAGTTGTTGAATAATGAACAACCGAATAACTCAACTATTTGGTATTGAATACCCCATTATTCAAGGTGGGATGATTTGGTGCAGTGGTTGGGAATTGGCAAGTGCTGTTTCCGAGGCAGGCGGTTTGGGCTTGATAGGAAGTGGGAGTATGTATCCTGAAATACTAAGGGATCAGATTCGCAAATGCAAGGCGGCAACACAAAAGCCATTTGGCGTGAATGTGCCTTTACTTTATCCGAATATTGAAGATCATTTACAGATTATTGTAGAGGAAGGGGTAAAAATTGTATTTACCAGTGCGGGCAATCCTGCAAAGTACACCAGTTGGTTAAAAGAGCGTGGAATTACTGTGGTGCATGTGGTTGCTAATTTGAAGTTTGCAAAGAAGTGTGAAGAGGCGGGTGTTGATGCCATTGTTGCAGAGGGTTTTGAGGCCGGTGGACATAATGGCCGGGAGGAAACAACTACTTTGTGTTTGATACCGATGGTAAAAGAACAAGTAAAGTTGCCTTTGATTGCTGCAGGTGGTATTGGATCCGGCGAAGCGATGGCGGCTGTATTTTGTTTGGGCGCGGAGGGTGTACAAGTTGGAAGCAGATTTGCGGCAACCAAAGAAAGTAGTGCTCATGAGGCATTTAAAAATGCCATTATTGCTGCTAGCGATGGTTCAACTGCATTAACTTTAAAAGAAATTACACCGGTAAGATTGATCAAGAATGCATTTTATAATCAGGTGCAAGAAATGTATCAAAAAGGTGCATCAGTAGAAGAATTACAAACATTATTGGGCCGGGGCAGAGCCAAGAAGGGCATGTTTGAAGGCGATATGGAAGAAGGGGAGTTAGAGATTGGGCAGGTTTCAGCTATTATTCATGATATTCCAACAGCTGGTGAAGTTGTGAAACAGATGATGACAGGTTTTGAGACGGTGGTAAATCGTTTTAAGTCGGAATTTTAATACTGTATCGAAGCGCGCAGAGTGCATCGCCCGAGGATGAAGTACTGAAAATACAATTCACTAAAAATTGATGGATTCATTGAGAAATACTCGTTAATATTGAAGTCTAAAAGCAGGAACTGTGGATCAAGAGGCTAATAAAATGGAAGTCGGAGGTATGATGGAAACCAAGGGTGATTCTATTTTGAAAAATGATTGGCGATTGGTTTATGTGGCCAGCAGACAGGAGAAAAAGGTTGCTACTTATTTGCAGCAGCGTGGCATTGAGTATTATTTGCCCGTTGTGCGGTCGTTGAGGTATTGGAAAGACCGGAAGAAGTGGGTTGACATGGTATTGTTTAGCGGATATTTATTTGTTCGACCTACTGAAACGCAGCGCGATCAGGTGTTGTGGTTGCCTGGGGTTGTTAAATATATTCGATATAACAACCAGGACGCATTTGTTCCCAATGAGCAGATTGAGTTGATACAGCGATTAATAGAGAAGGGGTATCAAATTCAGCAATATGAATCTGAAATTCCTTTGGAGCGGGGCGATATTGCGGAGGTTTTGGACGGTCCGTTTAAGGGACAAGAAGTGGAGGTATTTCACAATGAAGAGCAGGGAGAAACGTTTATTATTGTAACGGTAGAGGCTGCAAATCATAGAATTAAGGTGAATTTACCGAAAGAAGTATTAAAATTGAAGATTAAAGGCAAGGATCGCCAGGATAAATCGCTATGGTAGGAGACACCATTTTATTATTATCGCCACACACAGACGATGCTGAATTGGGCTGTGGGGCTACAATTTCCAAGTTAATTAGGCAGGGGAAGAAAGTATATTATGCGGCATTTAGTGCTTGCGAACAGAGTGTATTGCCTGAATTTCCGAAGGATATTTTAATTCATGAGGTGAAGGCTGCAACTGGGCAGTTAGGGATTTTGCCTGAGAATTTGTTTTTGTATCGGTATGAAGTGAGAACATTCAACTACCGCAGGCAAGAGATTTTGGATGATTTGATTCAGTTGCGCGAAAAGATAAAGCCGGATACGATTTTGATGCCTTGTTTGCACGATATCCATCAGGATCACAAAACGATGGCGGAAGAGGCATTAAGGGCATTTAAGTTTGGCAATATTTTTAGTTATGAGTTGCCGTGGAATAACTTGAATTTCAACACGGCGGCGTTTGAGGTTGTGGAGGAGGAGGATGCCTTAAGAAAGGTGAAGGCGTTGGATCAGTACAAGAGCCAAGCCCATAGAAGTTACGCCAACGAGGAGTTTTTGAGAAGTCAATTGAGGATGCGCGGTGTACAGATTTCTAGGCGATATGCTGAGGCATTTGAGGTAGTGAGAATGATATCGGAGTAATATTTGGATTTATTCTTAAATTCGCGGAGATGCAAATGCTTTCACAAATAGTTTTTGCTGCGATTTTGGCAGCTGGAATCTGGTTATTTGCCGGTAAAGTTAGATTCATAAGAAGAAACATTTTATTGGGCAGGGATGTGGATTTGAGCGATAATCCTGCGGCGCGCTGGAAGCAAATGCTTTGGGTGGCCATGGGTCAGAGCAAAATGGCGAAGCGACCTGTAGCGGCATTTTTTCACTTGTTTGTTTATTTGGGATTTGTGTTGATCAACATTGAGGTGTTGGAGATTTTGATAGATGGATTGTTGGGAACCCACAGAGCATTTGCTCCATTTTTGGGGGGAGTATATGATATCGCTATAGGATTTTTTGAGATATTGGCATTTTTGGTATTGGTTGCGTGTGTGGTTTTCTTAGCGCGCCGCTACGTTGCCAAAGTTCCGCGTTTAAATAGCCGTGATTTGGTAGGTTGGCCGGTAAAAGATGCTACCATCATCTTGGTGGTTGAAATTGTTTTGATGGCAGCATTATTAAAAATGAATGCAGCTGAGCAGATTTTGGTTTCACGGGGAGAAATGGTAGCTCATGGAAGTTTCCCAATCAGTCAATATTTGGTTCCGATGATGGATGGATTTAGCACAGGCACTTTGCATTTTGCTGAAAGAGCGGCTTGGTGGTTCCATTTCATTGGTATTTTGGTATTCTTGAATTACGTTCCTTATTCCAAGCATTGGCATATTATCATGAGTTTCCCCAATGTGTATTACTCAAGTTTAAAACCAAAGGGAGAACTAAACAATATTTCATCCATAACCACTGAGGTGAATTTGATGATGGATCCCAATGCACAGCCACCGGAAGGTTATGAGCCTCCAGTTGGATTTGGGGCTAGGGATGTGCAGGATTTGAGTTGGAAAAACTTGATGGACGCATACACTTGCACGGAATGTGGAAGATGTAGTAGTGTTTGTCCGGCAAATATCACAGGCAAATTATTATCGCCCCGAAAAATCATGATGAATACGCGTGATCGATTGGAGGAAGTGGGTTATGGAATGGATCAGGCGATGAAGGCAGGAGAATTGAAAGCGGATGAAAATGGGGTGATGCCAAGATTTGAAGATGGCAAGGATTTGCACAATTATACCAGTGCAGAGGAGCTTTGGGCTTGCACTACTTGTAATGCATGTGCTGAGGCTTGTCCGGTGAATATAAACCCAGTAGATATTATTGTTCAGATGCGTCAATATTTGGTGATGGAGAAGAGTGCAGCGCCGGGAGAGTTGAACAATATGTTCACGAATATGGAGAACAATGGAGCGCCATGGCAATTTAACCAGATGGACAAGGCGAATTGGGCGATGAATTCTGAGGGATAATTCTTTGGAATAAAAGTAATTTCGGTTGAATTTGCCACAAAAGGGTGGTTAATGCCGAATATTTTGTTGTATTTTTGAGGCACGATGAATCATCTAAACGTTAATATTTTAGGAATTATGGGTGGACAAGAATGGATTTGGATTTTAGTTTTGGTGCTATTGTTATTTGGCGGAAAGAAAATCCCTGAGTTGATGCGCGGTTTAGGCCGTGGCGTTCGTGAGTTTCAGGATGCTAAGAACAATGTTACTACGGAGATTCGCAAGGGCATGAATGAAGAGCCCAACGAAGACAAAAAATAAATCAAAACGAATCGATTGGAACACTATAGCCGGATTTCAGATATTCGGGAGGATTTGTTTTCGGGTAAGGTTACTTGCACCGACTTGGTGAAGTATTACCTAAAAAACATTGAAGAAAAATCCCATTTAAATGCATTCTTAGAGGTTTGGGGCGATGAAGCTTTGTTGCGCGCTGCGGAAATAGATGGCAAAGTGAAGGCCGGTAATGCGGGTCGTTTGGCAGGAACCGTGATTGCGTTGAAGGATAATTTAAGCTACAAAAACCACAAGGTTAGTGCTTCTTCAAAGATATTGGAGGGGTTTGAATCTTTGTATTCAGCCACGGTGGTAGAAAGATTGTTAGCGGAAGATGCTATTTTTATTGGCCGCACCAATTGCGATGAATTTGCAATGGGCGCATCGAATGAAAACAGTGCTTACGGTTTGGTGAAAAATGCTGCAAATGAAAGCAAAGTACCCGGAGGTTCATCAGGGGGAAGTGCTGTTGCAGTTCAAGCCAGGATGGCACATTGTTCATTGGGTAGCGATACAGGTGGATCAATCAGACAGCCTGCGGCATTTTGCGGACTGTATGGATTAAAGCCTACTTATGGATTAATTTCACGTTGGGGTTTACTGGCTTATGCGTCAAGTTTTGACCAAATAGGACCTATGGCCCACTCGTTGGAGGATACGGTTTTGTTAACCGAAATCATGGCAGGGAAAGACGAGCATGATGCTACGATGTTGCAGCAGGAATCGCCCGAATTTAAAGAACTTCAAGCACCTACTAAGGTGAAATTTGCGGTTATGCGCGATGCTGTAGAAGGCGAAGGCATTGCTGCGGATGTGAAGCAAAAGATGTTGAATTTGATTGCCGCATTAGAGAAAGATGGGCACGAGGTGAGTTATTTCGATTTCCCGTTGTTGGAGTACATGGTTCCAGTTTATTATGTGCTAACTACGGCTGAGGCATCGAGTAATTTGAGTCGTTACAGCGGCATGTTGTACGGTTATAGAAGTGAGAATGCTACAGATTTGGAATCTACATATGTGAAGAGCAGAACAGAGGGATTTGGAGCGGAAGTAAAGAGAAGAATTATGTTGGGTACTTTTGTTTTGAGCAGTGATCAGTATGATGCGTACTATGAGAAGGCTCAGAAAGTAAGAAGGGTAATTCAACAGGAAACGGATAAAATTTTGGCGGGTGCGGATGCGATTTTGCTACCTACCACCAGCACGGCTGCTTTTGGAATTGGAGAGAAGGCAGCGAATCCCGTGGCGATGTACATGGCGGATTTGTTGACGGTACAGGCCAATTTGGCTGGTAATCCAGCAATTTCTATTCCAGCTGGTAACAATCAAGAACAATTGCCGATAGGAGTTCAGTTAATGACGGGCAGAGGGGAAGAGCAGCAGTTGTTTGATATTTCTAAGTTAATTGCCAATACTTTGGCAACAATATAATTGATGGGAAATTTGAAGGTAAGGGTACTACTCGCGTTATTTTTTGTTTGGAGCTGGGCATTTTCCCAGTCGGATATTCAATTGAAAATTAAATCGTTGGAGAGTAAGGGGTTGCCTTATTTTTATAACAACGATATTGAGCAAACGGTAAAGGATTGGTTAAAGAATGAGAATCAATCTACCAGTATTTTCTTGGGTCGTTTGCAGCATTTTCAACCAATGATTGAAAAGGCGCTACAGGAGAAGCAATTACCTTGGTTTTTGGTTTATTTGCCTGCGGGAACTACTGGATTTGAGCCAAGATTTAGGGATGAGGGTGGAAGTTCTGGTATGTGGCCGTTGGGTTTTACAATGGGCAAGAAATACGGCTTAAAGGAAACGGCATTGTTTGATGAGCGCCGGGATCCAGACAAAAGCACCATTGCCGCATTGTCTTATTTAAATGATTTGAATTTTATTTACCGGGATTGGTTAAAATCCATAACGGCATTTAGGGTTGGGGCGATAAGAATGAATCAGATTATTCACGAGTTAAATGGTGATTTGGATTTTGACAGAATTTATCAATTATTGGAGCCAGAGGAAAGAATCACTGTGATTCAATTTTATTCTGCATTGGTTGTTTTAAATTATGCAACGGAATTTGGCATTAGGCCAGTACCTTATTTGGAAGATTCTTGGATTGAGGTGAAGAGTATCAATCAACCTGTTACATTTGGTGTGTTAAGAGATCATTTGGGGGTTGGAATAAGCGAATTGCGTATGTTGAATCCTGAATTGCGTGCCGATGTGATTCCTTACATGGGAAAGCAATTTGAGTTTAAGATTCCAGCATCATTTGGCGGTAAATATGAGCAAATTCGCGATTCATTGCCGATGTGGTTGGTAGAGAGACGTGGGGGTGGATATGTTAATCAGGTGACAATGCCAACTGTGCGTAAGGAGCCCGTGGCAGATCAATCTAGAGATACTGCTATAACTATGGAGATTGCTAGTAATGATCAAAGTGTTGTGGAAGGTGAGGGTGTTACTCCACCAAAGCCAAAAAATTTGCAGCAGAAGGTTTGGGTTTATTACAAGGTAAAATCGGGCGATGCAGTATTTACTT
Source organism: Sphingobacteriia bacterium (assembly GCA_021151535.1). Lineage (GTDB taxonomy): Bacteria > Bacteroidota > Bacteroidia > NS11-12g > UBA955 > JAGKXC01. The sequence continues at coordinate 41,015 of JAGKXC010000007.1, forward strand.
TGAGTGATGTATTTGATTGCACACCAGAGCAATTACGCTCGTGGAACCATATGCATAACAATGCAATCAAAGTGGGAATGAGTTTAAAATTCTATGTTCCTGCTGCACAAAAAGGTTTTTATACGAAGATCAACGCCATGAGTATTTCTCAAAAGAGAACATTGGCGGGAAAAGATTGATGCAGCATGGAGGTTCATCGCATGCAGAATTACCATAGGCAGTTGAAAGTTGGCGCGTTAAGACAGGTTTTGTTGTGTTTGGTTTCTTTTGTTTTTGCAGCAGGATTGAAGGGGCAAATTGGATTTCACAAGGCTGAGGGTATTTTTCATGTTGATGGTATTTTGGAAGAGAAGGATTGGGCTTTATCCACTTATTTGAATCCTAATTCAAACACAGGTTTAAGCAATGAGATTGGGAAATTGTTGCAATCCAAAGATTCGATTTCTGGTTGGTACGGCAATTTTACACAGTATTATCCCTACGATACATCCAAATCGAAAACAAAAACACGCTTTCGATTGGCATATACGGATAAAGCGTTGTATATAGGCATTATTTGTGAAAATAGAACACCGCTTAAAAACTTTGTAATCAATGGGTTAAAGCGAGATTTTAGTGTTACCAACACCGATGCGGTGGTAATTACACTTTCTCCTTTCCGCGATGGTCAGAATGGATTTTCATTTGGTATTAGTCCTTTTAACATGCAACGAGAAGGATCGGTTGAAAATGGTGGCGGATTTGGAGTTACAACAGCATGGGACCAGGTATGGCATAGCGCCACGAAATTGGGCGATAGTTTTTGGACGGCTGAATTGATGATTCCTTTGAATTCATTGCGGTTTGTGCCAGGTGAAGACCATTGGGATGTGAATGTGGCTCGATTTGATTTGAAGAACAACGAAATTTCAAATTTTTCAAGAGTACCACGAAATTTCAATGTAAGTACATTGTTATATGCGAAGCCCATGTATTTCTTGGGTGGGACCTTGGAAAAGAAGAGCAGAAATTTGGTATTGGTGCCTTATTTAAGTGCGAATGCAATACAGCCCAAAAGGCAGAACCCTTATGATATTTCGCCTAAAGTTGGATTTGATGCCAAGTTGGGTGTAAGTAGGAGTTTGAATTTGGATATTACAGCCAACCCTGATTTTGCTCAAGTGGATGTAGATGTTCAGCAGATTAATTTAACCCGTTTCAGTTTGTTTTTCCCAGAGCGTAGGCAATTTTTCATAGAGAATTCGGATTTGTTTGCCAGTTTTGGATTTAGGCAGATTCGTCCATTCTTTTCAAGACGAATTGGATTGAGTGATTTTGGTCCTGTGCCTATTTTGGCGGGGATGCGACTGAGCGGAAAAATGGGTACGGGATTGCGCATTGGTGCCATGAATATTACCACAGGCGCCTTACCTCAGTACGGCGTGAAAACTACCAATTATTCGGTTTTTGCCTTTCAAAAGAAGGTGTTTGCGGCCAGTAATATTGGTTTTATTGGGGTGCACGATCAGAAGTTGGATACCCAAAAGGATTATAATACTGTGTTGGGATTGGAATTCAATTTGTTAACCAAGAACAATCGTTGGGGTGGTAAAGGATTTGTACAGAAATCTTTTTATCCTGGGTTGTTAGGTGTCGGAATCGGAATCTGAATTGGGTTGTAGCACAGCATTGCAAAACAGTGCATTGGCTTATTTTAGCGTTAACCATAGCTATCAGCGATTGTTTATTCCCTTTAAGCCTTTTGCGAAATTGCCTACCTTTTATGGGGAGCATCAGTGGTTAAGTTTGCATGGTGAGTTTACAACTAACAACCGCAAACCTTTGTATTGTTTTACGGAAGTATTGTATGGCGGTTATTACATGGGTAAGAAATTGGAGTTTACTGGAGAGTTGAATTACCGATTGCCACCGATGGGGGCAAAGCACTTGCCGCGTTGGGTTGTGAGTGGAAACTGGAATTTGATTCGCGTAAATGATGTTGCTTCAAATCTGAATGCCAAGGTGAATTTATTTGGCGTAAAGGTGGAGCATAGTTTCAGCACCATTTGTTATTTAACGAGCTATTTTCAATACAATTCTCAAGCGGAGCGAATGAATATTAATATTCGTTTCCAATATAGATACAGGCCGATGAGCGACATATTTGTGGTGTTCTCACAAAACTGGAATCAGCAATATTTAACGCCGGGTTTAACGGATTACAAGTGGCAATCTATGGTTAGATCGTTGGCGGTAAAGTGGGTTTACTGGTTAAATACCTAAGAGTTTAGAGAAATACGGCAATTGGTCTAGAACCCGTCGCCATCTAATAGATTACCGAATCCACCTAAAATTGAGCCTTCTTCACGTCGATTTCCTGGAGCGCCATAGCTAAGGATTTTTCCAGCCAATCTAGAAACTGGCAAACTTTGCAGCCATACTTTACCGGGACCGCGGAGTACGGCGAAGAATAATCCTTCACCGCCGAAGATGGCATTTTTCACACCTCTCATCATTTGGATATCGTAATCGATGCCATGGGTAAATGCCACGATACATCCGGTATCGATGCGCAAAATTTCACCGGGCTGGAGCGTACGTTCGAGGATATGTCCGCCGGCATGCACAAAAGCAAAGCCATCGCCTTCTAATTTTTGCATGATAAAACCTTCACCGCCAAACAGGCCAGTTCCAAGTCGTTTTTGGAATTCAATTCCAACGGAAACGCCTTTTGCTGCGCAAAGGAAAGAATCTTTTTGGCAAATTACTTTGCCGCCGAGTTGGAGCAAATCAAGAGGCACAATTTTGCCGGCGTAGGGGCCTGCAAAAGTTACGCGGGCTTTGTTGTAGCCCATGTTTGTGAAGGCAGTCATGAAGAGTGATTCGCCGGTTAACACGCGTTTTCCGGCGCTCATCAATTTGCCTAGGAAGCCATTATTTTGTTGAGATCCATCGCCGAAAATGGTTTCCATTTCAATGCCATTGTCCATGAACATGAAGGCTCCGCTTTCTGCCATAACAGTTTCTTGCGGATCTAATTCAATTTCAACGCATTGCATTTCTTCACCGAAGATGCGGTAATCAATTTCGTGATTATTTCTCATGGTTTAGTTTTGGGTTTGTGCAGTTTTTTTCAAAGCCAAGATAGAGAAATCTGTTTTTTCTGCTTTGATGGTATTGCTTAGGAAGCCCAATCCAGTGATTTCCATGTCAACTACATCGCCATCTTGAAGCCATTGTTCTGGGTATTCTGGGTTGTTTAATTTTCCTGTGCCGTTTAATTCCAGGAAGCAACCGGTACCAACTGTACCTGAACCAATTACATCGCCAGGGAATACATCTACGCCGTATGCGCAACGCTCAATGATTTCTGCAAAGGTCCAGTCCATATCGCCCATATTCCCTTCACTTACTTGAACGCCGTTTACCCAGCACTTCATGGAGAGGTTGTAGTTGTTGCCAACGTGGCCTGGTTTTGCAGGAATTTTATAGGCTTCTAACTCATCGGGTGTTACCATCCAAGGGCCTATTACGGTGCTAAAATCTTTGCCTTTTGCAGGGCCGAGGTTTAGCAACATTTCTTCCATTTGGAGTGTACGTGCGCTCATATCGTTCATGATCATGTATCCGGCGATGTATTCATCTGCATTTTCGGCTTTGATATTTCTGCCTTTTTTACCCAAAACTACGGCCGCTTCTAATTCAAAATCGAGTTTGCGGAAATGGTCGGGCATGCAAGGAATTTCGCCAGGACCTTGAATTGCATTGTGGTTGGTGAAGTAGAAAATGGGGTATTGATCAAATTCAGGAATCATGGGAACGCCACGGTTTCTGCGGGCTGCAGCCACGTGTTGACGGAAGGCATAGCCATCGCGACAGCTAGTTGGCTGAGGAACTGGCGCTTGTAAAATTTGTGGAGTGAAGGCGGTTGCCAATGACAGATGGTTACCATCAAGTATTTGTTTTTCTACGATACGCGCCAACGCAGACTGGTTGTCCCAATCTTGCAACATACCTCTCATACTTGCAGAGATTTGTGGGTTGATGGCGTGTAAGGGATATAGATTTTCGTTAACGAGGATGCCGGTTTGGGCTTCGTTTTGGTAGATATATGTTACCAATTTCATAAATACAAAATTACGCAAATTTGGGCGGATTTATTTGAAAATTGCGATGGGGGTGTTGGGCGATTAGTGAGAATTGCGGAGATTTGCTCAAGCAAAGGTTTTAATGTGATTGAGATGCGGGAATGGAGTTTTTCCGGCGATACTATAAAGACTTTTGACAAATAGAATTAATTATTCGATGCAAGGAAAACAAAAGGTTTTGGTAACAGGCAGCAATGGGTTGTTGGGTCAGAAGCTCACTGATTTATTTATTGGTAAGCCTGAATGGGAATTGGTAGCAACAGGGGTTGGAGTCAATCGTTATCCTGTGGCTGCGGCTGAGTGGAGTGAACGGGAAGGTCAGTTGGTTGGCAGTTATCGGTATGAGAGTTTGGATGTTACGGATGCTGCTGCAGTAGAAGCATTGTTGACGAAAGAGATGCCAGACGTGGTTATTCACACGGCGGCGATGACGCAGGTAGATGACTGTGAATTCAAAAAAGAGGCTTGTGTTGCGTTGAACATTGATGCGGTGGCGAATTTGGCAAAATTGAGCACCACTTTGGGATTTCACTTGGTGCATGTGAGCACGGATTTCATTTTTGACGGTACCAAGGCGATGGTAACGGAAGAGGAAGAGCCCAATCCATTGAGTTATTATGGTTGGAGCAAATGGGAAGGGGAGAAGGCGGTAATGGAATTTGCCAATTCGTATTCGATTTTGAGAACGGTTTTGGTATACGGCAAGGTGGCCGACATGAGCCGGAACAACATTGTGTTATGGGCGTATCAGACCTTGAAGGAGGGCAAAGCGGCCAATGTGGTGGTGGATCAATTCAGAACGCCTACTTTGGCGGAGGATTTGGCGATGGGCTGTTACTTGGCTGCGGAAAAACGCGCGCAAGGGATTTATCATATTGCAGGCAAAGATTATATGAGTATCATTGAGTTGGTAGAGCGGGTAGCGCGTTTTTACGGATTTTCGATGGATTCGATTAACAGGGTAGATTCTAGCACATTGAATCAACCGGCGAAACGGCCACCTGATACGGGTTTGGATATTCGCAAAGCATGTGAAATTTTGGGATATGAACCCCACAGTTTTGAGGAGGGTTTGGCTTTATTAAACTTGCAATAACTTAACTGATAATTATCATCAGAATTTGCTTGAACAATTGTTTACATTTGCATTTAACCAAGATAGAAAAACATAAAATTTATCGCCATGGAAATACGCGCACCTTTTAATTTAGAGAAATGGATTGCTGAAAACAGGCATTTATTAAAGCCACCTGTAGCCAATAAAAACTTGTATCCAGAAGGTTCTGATTACATTGTTATGGTTGTGGGCGGTCCTAATTCTCGTAAGGATTATCACTATAACCAAACGGAGGAATTATTCTATCAGTTGGAGGGTGAAATTACGGTTGCTACCCAACAAAATGGCCAAAGAGTGGATGTAAAATTGGGCCCTGGCGATATGTTCTTTTTACCTGGTGGTATTCCACATTCACCGGGCAGAACCGAAGGTAGTGTGGGTTTAGTGATTGAACGCGTAAGAGCGGGTAAAGGATTCACAGATGGGTTGTTGTGGTTTTGCGAAAAATGCAACAACAAATTGCATGAAGCTTATTTTGAGTTGAATGATATTGAAAACGATTTTCTTTCTCATTTCAACGAATATTATAACTCTGAAGATTTGCGTACTTGCAAAGCTTGTGGGCATGTAATGCAAAAGCCTTAAGGACTTTAGGACTCTGAAAGTAAAAGAGGAATCAATTGGAATCTGTTTTCAAGGGGTTGTTCTGCTAGAAAATGCGTAAATTTGTAACTCTTTTATGAGTGATGCCATAAAACACGAATGCGGGGTAGCCTTCATTCGATTAAGAAAGCCTTTATCTTATTACCGCGAAAAGTACGGAACGTACTGGTACGGAATCACCAAGCTTCAGTTTTTGATGACCAAGCAATTGAACCGTGGTCAAGACGGTGCAGGTTTGGGTGTTGTAAAATTGGATCCTGCTTATGGCGATCGATATTTGGCCAGAAAACGCAGTGCTACCAAAACAGCGTTAAGCGATATATTTGAGGGATTAGCGGAAGCATTCGAAGAAATTCCCAAGGAGTTTCGCGATGATGAGGCATATTTAAAAAAGTATTTTCCTTATGCCGGTGAGTTGTTGTTAGGCCATTTGCGTTATGGCACTTATGGCGGTAACAGCATTGAGAATATACATCCATTTTTACGTCAGAACAACTGGATGGCCAGAAACTTAATGTTGGCGGGTAACTATAACGTAACCAATACGGAAGAGTTATTTAACCAATTGATTGAGTTGGGTCAGCAGCCTAAAGAAAAGAGTGATAACGTATTGATGCTGGAGAAAATCGGTCATTTTATTGACGAGGAAAACCAGCGATTGTTTGGCATTTTTAAGGCCCAAGGATATACCAATTTGGAGATTACCGAGAAGATCAAAGAAGAAATTTCTTTGGTGAACATTTTGAAGCGCAGCTTTAAGAGTGTTGACGGTGGTTATAACATGATTGGTTTATTGGGTCATGGCGATGCATTTGTGATGCGCGATCCTGCTGGAATTCGCCCATCGCACTATTATATCGACGATGAGGTTGTGGTTGTAGCATCTGAGCGTGCTGCAATTCAAACGGCATTCAATTTATATCCTGAACAGATACAAGAATTAGGACCGGGTAACGCTTTGATTGTGAAGAAATCAGGCAATGTTGAGGAGGTGAATATCATTGAGCCGGTTGAGAGAAAAAGTTGCAGTTTTGAGCGGATTTATTTCTCAAGAGGCAATGATCAGGAAATCTATGCAGAGCGCAAAGAATTGGGAAGATTATTGGCTCAACCTGTGATGAACATGTTGGGTAACGATTTGGTTAATACTGTATTTAGTTATGTTCCCAACACTGCGGCAACCAGTTTTTATGGATTAATTGATGGCATCCACGAGATCAGAAGAAAGCTACAAGCCGAGGCATTGGCAACGGTTGATATCGCCAATGACCCTGAAAGAGTGAAGGAGATTTTAAGTTGGAGACCGCGTAGGGAGAAGATTTTGGTGAAAGACGTGAAGATGCGTACTTTTATTACAAATGATAACGAGCGTGAAGATTTGGTGGGGCATGTTTATGATATCACTTATGGTGTGGTGAAGAGTTGGGAGGATACGTTGGTGATCATGGATGATAGTGTTGTTAGGGGTACCACATTGAGAACCAGTATTTTAAAGATTTTGGATCGATTGGAGCCCAAGCGTATTATTTTGGTAAGTAGTGCGCCGCAAATTCGTTATCCGGATTGTTATGGAATTGATATGAGTAAGTTGGGCGATTTTGCTGCATTTAGAGCTGCCGTTGAATTGCTGAATGAGAGGGGAATGGAATCTGTGATGCAAGCCACTTACGAAAAGGCGAAACAGGAATTGGAAAAGCATGCGAGTGAGCAAATGAACGTTGTTAAGGATATCTATGCACCGTTTACAGATGAAGAAATTGCGAGTAAAATTGCTGAAATGGTAAGGCCAAAAGGCATGCGAGCGCAGTTTGATATTTTGTTCCAATCTGTTGATCAACTGCATGTTGCATGTCCTAATGATTTGGGCGATTGGTACTTTACTGGCGATTTCCCAACACCAGGAGGAACGCAGGTAGCCAACAGGGCATTTGTGTATTATATGGAAGGCAGAAAAGAGCGCGCATATTAAGATTTGGTGGCGCGGTAAGAAAGATTTATTATTTTTGCTAAAATTGGAGTTATGAGCACGGTAAACGAAGTTATTGAGCAATTGAAAGATCAGTTAGAAAAGAACTTACAGCATACAATTGTTGAATTTGGAAGAATCAGGGCTGGTAAGGCAAGTCCTACCATGCTTGATAGTGTAATGGTGGAATATTATGGTGCATTAACACCGCTTTCACAAGTTGCGAACGTGGGAACACCAGACGCCAGAACGTTGGCAATTCAGCCTTGGGATAAGACGTTGATTCGCCCGATTGAGATGGCGATTATTAATAGCAATTTGGGATTTGCACCCCAGAACGATGGGGAGATGATTCGTATTTCTGTGCCTGCATTGAATGAAGAGCGCAGAAAAGAATTGGTTAAGCGCACTAAGAATGAGGCGGAGAACTCTAAGGTTGGAATTAGAAATTTGCGTAAAGATGCCAATGAGCGTATCAAGAAATTGCAGAAAGATGGATTGAGCGAAGATGAGGCTAAGGTTGCGGAAGATAGGGTGCAGAAGATGGTGGATGGCTACATTGTGAAGACCGACCAATTGGTGGTTGACAAGGAAAAAGACATCATGACCATTTAAGGTTTTGATGTTTTATTAAATTAGATTCAATACGCTTTTTCGATAGCCAATAGCGGCATCAATTCATTGGCATTTTTAAGTAATTCATCCAATGTTGGAGCGATGATGGTAGCGTGACCGAGTTTGCGGTTGGGCTTAGACTCCGATTTGCCGTACATATGGATAAACACATCGGAACGATTTTGCAAAATTTGAAGGTGTTTGAGATGGTATTTGCCAGAGAAATCTGTGGGTCCAACGATATTGATCATGGCGGCAGGTTGTTTTAGGCTAGGATCTCCGAGGGGTTTATCGGTTAGGATACGCAGGAATTGTTCGAATTGAGATGTGTGGCAACCTTCGATGGTATGGTGGCCGGAGTTATGGGGTCTAGGGGCGATTTCGTTTACGAGGATATCGAGGTATATTGCTGAGGTATTGGCGAAATCGGTGATGGATGCGTGGGCATCGTGGGGGTTGGTATGAGATTGAAAATAAAGTTGATTTGGTGTAAGGAAAAGTTCAACGGCGAAGAGTCCTGGAGAGTTGAGAGATTCAACGGCTTTCAGGGCGATTTCTTTGGCTTTTTCTTCAACGTTGGGTTGTATTCTAGCTGGAGAGAAAAGGAACTCCACGAGATTGGAAGTGGGGTTGAAATACATCTCGATGGCAGGATAAACTGCGTGATTTCCGTGTGTATCAATGGCCACGATGATGGCAATTTCGAGGCTATTTTCGATGAAGGATTCGAGGAGAATTTCCCCTTTGAAGGGAGGATTGGAGAGAAGATCTGCTTTGGAGGTAATGGCCACGCCTTTGCCATCGTAGCCGCCGGTGCAGGTTTTTACCACAATGGTTTCACCGGGAAATTCTTGAAGGGTTTGGGGAGTAACTTGTGAGTGATGAAGGATTTGGTAGGGAGCGGTTGGAAGGTTATGAAGGGTATAATGGCGTTTTTGCTGTCCTTTGTTTTGAATAATTTTCAGAACATGGGGATTGGGAACAACGGGTTTACCTTCGGTTTGGAGTGCGATGAGGGTATCCACGTTGATGTGTTCAATTTCCCACGTAAGGATGTCTGAGGCGAGGGCCAATTCTCGGATGCTTGCATCCGAGTTGAGGCTGCCGGGGATAAACTCTTGTGTAAGTGGACCTGCTGGGCAATCTTTGGCAGATTCAAGCACAACGAAGTGTGCAGGAACATTATTATTTGCAGCCTCAATGGTCATCATGCCCAATTGGCCCCCGCCGATTATCCCAACTTTTTTCATGTTGCAAAGATAGTTGGATGCCAAATTGAAATGAAAATTTGGATTGAAAATTTGGGTTGAATGTATGGAATCCTTGGGTGTTTCAACGAAAAATCGTTTGGATTTTTTTGAAGCCTTCAATATTTGTAGTACATTCGATGTAATATTCGAGAAACCCATATGGCAGACCCTCTCCCGGCGATAACAATTTTTCAATCGGTTTTTTCCATTTCCCCATTACAAATATTGAGTACCCAAACTACTTTAACTGATTGGTTAATAGTGGTTTTATGTTTGGTATTGGTGGCGTTTTTTGCAGGAATGGAGATTGCATTTATTTCGGCAAGTAGATTGAGAATTGAGTTGCGCAGTAAGGATGGAACGGGTGGTGGAAAATGGCTTTCACGTTACGTTAAGCATCCCAGTGAATTTATTTCTACGGTACTTGTTGGCACCAATCTAGCTATGGTAGTTTATGGTTTGTACATGGGTGCGATTTTAGAGAATATTTTGGATGGGTTGCCTTATGTTTGGTTGCAATCTGACATCATACGTTATGCACTGGTAACATTATTTAGTACCTTGATTGTATTGGTATTGGCTGAATACATTCCTAAAACCTTTTTCAAGTTGTATGCAGATACATTGTTATTTGGATTGGCGGGTGTGTTTCGGGCAGCGCAGGTGGTGATGTGGCCTTTTATTTTATTGACAAAAAAGATTTCGGCATTTGTTCTAAGGGTATTCACCAAAACAGAAATTTCTGAAACTACGCCTGTTTTTTCAAAGGTAGATTTAGACAATTATTTGGCGAGTTTAGAAAATTCCAGCAATCCTGATGGGTTAGAAATTGATACTGAGGTTTTTAGAAATGCTTTGGATTTTAGCGATGTAAAGGTGAAAGATTTTATGGTACCAAGACCAGAAATCATGGCTATTTCAGTAACCGATACCATCGAGAATTTGCGTGCGAAGTTTATCGAAACAGCGCATTCTAAACTATTGGTTTATAAAGAAAACATCGATCATGTTATTGGATTTGTTCATCAAAGTGAAATTTTCCATTCGCCCAAGAGAATTCAAGATATTTTACGGCCGGTTTTGTTTGTTAATGAAAGTTTACAAGCGCATGATATGCTTCGTAATTTCATACATGAAAGACGCAGTTTAGCTGTGGTAGTGGATGAGTTTGGCGGTACGGCTGGTATGGTTACCATTGAAGATGTACTTGAACAAATTGTTGGTGAGATTGAAGATGAATTTGATGTGGAAGATAGAATTGAGCAAGTTCTTGGCGATGGTCATTACAGGCTGTGTGGAAGATTGGAAGTTGAGTATTTGAATGAAAAGTACGATTTGCAAATCCCAGAAGGTGAATATACAACTTTAGGTGGTTTTATTTTTCATGCTGCTGAACGTGTTCCAAGTGTTGGAGAATCGATACAATTGCAGCGCTTTCAGTTTTTAATTAAGGATTTGGTTGGTGCAAGAATTGAGGAAGTAGAGTTGCGAATTTTGCCAGACAACGAATAAATATTGCAATTTTCGATAGAAACGCACCTAAGCAGTTTTGGCTTTCAGAATTAATTACTATTATTGATTAACAATCTCCTAATAAGGTGATTGTGATAATTATCAGTATGAAACGTTTCTTATTTCACGGTGTATTTATTGCTTTTTTAAGTGTGTTTTCAATTACCACATTAAAAGCTGAGACTTTACAGAAGAGAAATCTTATTGTAAAAGATAGTGTAAAAAACAGGTTGTATTATCCAATGAAGTGGGAATTAACAACCAATATTACATTGAGTTTATCGCGTTTTGCTGGGAATCTAACCCGCAATTTAAATGATGATCCGTACATGATTATGTTAAGAAAGATGGATCAAAAGGGCAAAGGATTTGAAAGGGGGCATAACTGGAGAATGGGTTATAATGGATTTCAGATCAAATCTCAAGACGAACTGGGTGGTGGTCAATCAAGAAATACCCAAGATTTAGCACATTCTTTGTTGATTGGCCGTGAATGGAGAAGACAATTAGACCAAGGATTTTATGTTTTTGGTGGATTTGAGACGAGATTTATGTATCAAATGACGGAATCGAGAACATTAAATCGCGATATTTTCCCCACAACAGAATTCATTACTACCCGCACTGCTACAGGAGGTAGTGTTGATGCATTCGGTGGCTTAGGATGGAGATTTAATCAGCGTTTAAGTATTTATACTGAAGCATCTTTGGTGGGACAGGCGTTAAAAATTGACCGATCTTTTGAAAATTCTAGTGTTGTAACAAGTTTGCAGAATTCCATGCAATATCAATTTATCCCATTGGTGCCAATTGCGTTATTTATGTCGTTCAGTTTCTAATGGAAAAGCCAATTTTGAAGTCACCAACAGCGAAAAAATTGAGAAAAGACATGAGAAGTGAATTGGGAATTCCGAAGGTTATTACTTGTGTGATTTTGTTTATTATGTTGTTTGATGTGTCATTGTTAAATGCTCAAACAACCCAAACAGATACAAGTAAATCCAAAAGCGTAACTACAAGTAAAACGGATGATGAATATCAGAAGATCAGGGAGCAAGCAAAACAACAGCCGGTTATTGGGGAAACCAAGCCAGGCACAGTTTTAAAGCCTGCAGATACAATTAGAAAAGCGCAACCTGTAATCATTAAGCGGAAAGTTGTAATTAATCAGGATTATGTTGGGTTTAATACATCGCCCATGCTACAACAGCTATTGCCATTTAATGCAGTTCCTGCAGATGCCGATTTAATGACATTGAACTTTAGAAGATACAAGAACAACAAGGGATATCGTTTTGCGATGGGAATCAACAATTTAACGATAAATTCAAACGTGCAATCACTGGCCATGTATTACGATTACGACAATCGAAAAAGCATGGGCGGAAAATGGTCTTATTTTCTTGGTTACGGAATAGGATTTGAGTTTTTTCAGGATAATTCCAAAAGCAATGGAGTGTTTTTTGCCAGTCAAGGATTTACAGATTTCCTTTTCACCGGTCACTGGGGTTTAGAATATAAGGTTAATGAAGTTTTCTCTCTGTCAACAGAGTCATTATTTGAGTTGAGACTCGGATCATCAGGTGGTATGAGATTAGTTCCACCAGTGGCGATAGTTGCCAATTTTAATATTACTAAGGCGAGATAATAGCAAGAAAAACTATCATTTTTATCTGATGTAATTATTTTGCAAAAGTAGAGTAATTTTGGGAGAGGCTTTTAGAATTTATCGCCAGTATAAATCCTATTTATTATATAAAATTGTATAATAATCGGATGTAAACCCTCCAACAACACCATACCCATTGGGGATATTGGATTTTACCACACCTGGTATTTGTGTGATAGATTGTTGTTGCCAAATATGCGCTGCCTCTGTATTGTAATAGTTAAAAAGCGCTTCTGTTGTGTTTTCTAAAATGATGGTACGAGAAATGAGCTTTAGAGTTTTGCTATTTGCAAATGGGTTAAGGTTATAGAATGCAAAATTGGCTTCAACCCCGTTGAAAGTTTCATCATCAAAAAGCAATTCTTTATCGGTATAACTGTTGTATGAATTTCTGAGAAACGGCAATTCAGTACCATCGATTTTCATTTTTTCAATGTAATATGAGCTATCGATAATATTACCGGAAGTATTTAAGGTGTATTTAATAATTTTTTGCACTACATATAGTCGGTAAAAATTGGCATAAAGCGCGCTGTCTTTAAAATGAACGGCGAAGGTTTGGGTATTACCAATTCCCGGAATTAATTGTGTTGCTGTATCAATTTTAGAAATTACTATTTTGGTTGGGAGTCTGTCAAATACTTCAAAGGTATCTTCCGTATTTGCATAATGGAAATAAAAACTATCTTTCGCCTTAAGGTTGCTTTTCCAAATATATTCACCTGGTTTTAACAATATAAAAGATTGTGATGGGGTATTATAGGAGTTTTTTAGCGTAGCTGTTGCTTGTGTTTCTGCATAAAACGGGCTGGTAATATCAACTACTTTAGAGCAATAGGCAATAATTGTTGAATCCGGAGTTAAAATTACTTTAACAACTGGACCTTTTGCTGTTTGGGTACTACTGGGAACTTTAATTTCTGTTACACATCCGAAACAGATTAAGCAACATAAGAGAGATAGGGTGAAATTTTTAATTGCCGAGTTACAATTGAAATTTCTATAAATTTTGGCAAAGTCAAATCCGAAAATAATATTTTTAATACGGGAAAATCGCATGCCAACTGTTTATAATTGCTTCAAGCGAAGATATTAAAAACAATCTAGAATTTATATTGGTAGCTTATTTGAGGCAATAAAGGGAGAATACTCATTTGATAAAATGTTTTTTCACCATTTTGGTTATACCCTATTTTGATTAAAAAGGGATTTTGTCTGTTATAGCAATTATACACTCCGATATTGAGTAAATGGGTAGAGTGTTTTTTGTGCCAGGTGAATTGAGCGTTGATGTCCAATCTGTGGTTGGCTCTGCTGCGGGCATTATTTTTATCGCCATAGATAAAAATTTCTTGAAATGGGTTATCTGGAGTTGGTGATGGATAAGCACCGATGGGCAAAGTGTAAGCGAATCCGCTGTTGAATATCCAGTTAGCGCTAAGTTGAATTTTGGGCGATAATTGATACATACCAACTACATATAAATTATGGCGGCGGTCATATCTGGCAGGGAATGTTTTCCCGCTGTTCAATTCCGCGAAATTGCGGTTATTGTACATGAGGGTATAGGTTGTCCAGCCTGTGAATTTACCTTTTGTTTTTTCGATTAGAAATTCAAGGCCTTTGGCAATACCGATTCCTTGAGTAACTGTTTGTTCCCAATTTAGGATTGATGTAACGTAAATGGCATTGTCTTTATACTCAAGCAGATTATTGAATTTCTTTTGGAAGGTTTCGAAGCTGAACTGCCAGTTGCTTGCAGTATGCGTAAATCCGCAAGAAATTTGATTGGCGGATGAAGGTTTGAATTTAGCAGTGGAGGGAACCCATAAATCAGATGGCAAACCCATGGTTAGGTTGTTAAGTTGGTGAAAGAACTGAATATTTGAACATGCTGTAAGTTTAAACCAGTTGTTACTAGTGAAGCGATAACGATAATTAAATCGGGGTTCGGGGAGGATGTAAAACTGTCCTTCAGTTAATCCAAAATAGGTACCACGAATACCCAAATCAACAAATCCAAATTTGGATGATTGCCAAGCAAGATGCAAATGTGCATTTAACTCAGGGGTAACAACGGGTTTTTCTTTATAGATTAAATTACGGTTAATGGAATCAATTTGGGTAATAATTTGCCGAGTACCTGGATTAAAAGTATGCAAGATTCCTTCGCTTCCTAATTGCACTTTGAAATATTTGGTTAGCTGTCTTTCAAATTTAAATCCGGCAGATTTCTCAATCAATGTGTTGGTTAAGCTATAACTGGTATAACGGTTGATGTCGGCGATGGAGTCGGCATCATACCATTTACGTTGTTGAAATTCATTGAATTGCATGAACTTGTATTCGGTAACGTGCGATTTCAAAGTGATTCGTGTTCTTGGATTTGGCGTTAATTGCCAACGAATTGCAGCGAAGCGATTGCCCCAACTCGTACTTTGTTCATTTTTTTGATAATAATCTGCGTCTTCCAAAACCGCATATTGACGTTCTACCAAGGAAGCTTTATCAAACCCTTGAAATCCTGAAATTGTTAATACGGATTTAGGTGAAAAACGATGAATTAATTTGAGGTTTAAGTCGTTGAAATTATAACCATTGATATTGTTCGAATCTTTAGTTAGGGCTTGGGCGATGGGATGGGCGATAAAACCCAAATTAGAACGACGGCCGGATAAAACGAGAGTAGTTTTATTTTTATAAATAGGCCCTTGTAAGTTCATTTTTGTAGAGAGCACGCCTACACTTATACTACCATTCCATCGGTTTGGATCGCCATCAATACTTTGTACATTCACCGCCGATGAAAGTCGGCCGCCATATTCTGTTGGAATATTTCCTCGATACAGCTGTGCACTCTTAACAATGTCGCCATTGAATGCGCCGAAAATCCCATATAAATGGTAGGCGTTGTAGATGGGAACTTCATCTAGCATGACCAAATTTTGATCGGGTGAGCCGCCACGAACATACATTCCAAGCATTCCTTCCGAGCCACCTACCACGCCGGGATTCATGGATAATGCGCGCATTACATCCACCTCACCGAGGAGGGTAGGCATTTTACTTAACTGACTTTGGTTGATGTTAAATTGGTCTGATAATCCTTTAGAAACTGCGTTGGTTTTGGCTTGGGTGGTAATTTGAACAATGTCTGTTACCGTAATCCTGTGCTCCGAGGAGAACCTCATGGGGATGTTTAATGCGTAGTCGCGCCCTCCCTCAAGGGTGTCGGTAAAAGTGTAAAAACCATCGTAGTACACTTCTAAAATGATAGTATCTTGGTTAGCGGGTAAACGAAATACGCCAAATTCATCGGTAAATGTAAAATCGCCTGTAATTTTATTGGAAACATAGGCTTTAACCAATCTTTCTTCAGATAAACTATCGGTTACTCTACCTGAAATTGTAAATCTTTTGATGGATGGCGGGGGGCTATAAGTTTTGATGATGATACTGCCGCCGAACCATTCATAATCTAAACCAAATTGGTTGAGAAAATCTTTCAACGCTTTGGAGGGATTGATGTGTTGGTAGCGAAAAGAAATGGATTTGTTGAGGGGTAAAATTTCCTGATTATACTGAATGGGGGCCTCAATTACGGCTTGAAATTGGTTGATTGCAGCAACAAAATCTTTGCCTTGATAGGCGATTACGGGATGGTTGTTTGACTGAGATTTTGCAGAAAATGGGATTACAAACAAACCCAACCAAAGCAGCAGCTTACATGCTTTTACAAGCGGGTAGGGGTTGCTTGGGTTGGCTTGCATATCCTCAATTATGAGTGAGCTTATTTTTTGTTTTTATCGGCAAAATCAAAGACTTTCTTAAGCAAATCTGTAGATCGATTGCTTAGAGATGAGCGTAAATTATTTTCGCGGTTTTTGATTTCGTTAAATAGGGCGATGGTAGCTTTTTCCGTTACATAAGCCGTTAAATCGGGGTTAAGATCGGAAGTTAGACCTAGTGCTTTTTTGTTGTTATTGATAGCGGTAATAATGGGTTTCCAATAGTTGGTAATTTTTACTGCGTCTAGGGCTTGTTGAATATCTGGTTTGAATGCAGCGATAAGCTGACTTTGGGTTTGGTTGCTTAAGTAGGTAGTTGCTGCACCATTTCCACCGGTTAAGATAGAAAGTGCATCAGAGAAGCTCATGTTGGTAATGGCGTTAGTGAAAATGGGCGATGCTTTGATCATGGCATTTTCGGCACCAACATTCATGGCTTCTTGCGCTTTTGCCACTTGGTTATCGATTTCTTTGCCAATGGTTGCGTTAAGGATAGTGTTGCTATGAATTTTACTAACTGCATCTTGCACTTCTTGGGGAAGTTTGATCATGTTGATGGGGTTTTGATTAAAAGCACCCGGTGTATTGAGGAGTTGAACACCGTTTTGAACACCTTGCTGCAATGCTTCTTTTAGGCCGGAGGCAGCTTCTTGTTGTGTTAGTGCGGGTATTGCTGGAGTTGATGAGCCTGTATTGAGGTTGGGCGCGACTGCTACGAGCGAATCAATGTTGATGGTTCCACAAGCGGTAAGTGATACAGCCAGGGTGAGCATTGCGAAAGGATGAATTTTGATTTTCATTGTAGAGATATTCAAACGTAGACGAAAATCGCACAAAAGATTTGATTTTTAGATTAAATAGAACAATTTGTGGATGTTTTGCAATGGGCGATGATTTTTGCTATGCTTTTGCAGGGCAAGGAATTATTGAGTTTATTTGCAGGGTTAATGGCGAAATTAACTGAGAGGTTTAGTGATTCATCGCCAGAAAAAATAGAAGATGTACGAATTTCACGGTAACAAAAAATATTATTTTGATATGACGCATAAGGTAACTGTGGGTCATATATTGCCATATATCCAGCAAAATTGGATGTTTCCGCAGGGGATGCAAGTTTTAGAAATTGGGTGTGGTGAAGCGGGTGTTTTAAAGGCATTTACCGATTTGGGATATCATTGCACGGGGATTGAATTGGAGGAAAGTAGGTTAGAGTATGCGCGTGAATTCATGCAGCAGGAGTTGGCGAGCGGAAAAATTCAGTTTTTAAACAAGGATATTTACGATGTAGACCCAGAGGTAGATTTGGGCACGAAGTTCGATTTGATAATTTTGAAGGATGTAATTGAACATATTCCAGATCAAGAGCGATTTATGCCTCAGCTGCATCGATTTTTGAAGCCTGGCGGTGTGATATTTTTTGCATTTCCGCCATGGATGATGCCGTATGGTGGACATCAGCAGGTTTTGCCTAAGAAATTGGCGAGCAAAATGCCTTATTACCATCTTTTGCCGGGTAAATTGTATCCAATGACGTTGAAGTTGATGGGAATAAATGAGAGTGGAATAAAGACGATGGAGGAGATTCGATCTACGGGGATAAGTATTGAGCGTTTTGAGAAAATTGTGAAGCAGAGTGAGATGAAGGTTATGGGCAAGAAATCTTATTTATTTAATCCCATTTACGAATATAAATTTGGAATAAAGCCAAGGATTCAATGGAGTTTAATAACGAAAATTCCATGGTTACGGAATTATCTTACCATGGGAATGTACTATTTGGTTTGTTCCAATAAGTAAGGATTCACGCAATTTATTGGCGGAGTTTGGTGGTGCTGAGATGATGTTTTTTGCGATAAATGCAAGAAATTGATTGCGCTAGGCGTTTATTTAGTAGGAAATACATATCAAACCTCTTATTTTTGCTTTTTAGCAGTGTATATGAAACAGTTAAAAACCCTATGTCTTGCGGCAATTATTTGTGCGATTGCACCGAATGCACAGGCACAAGCCAAAAAAAGATTCAAAGGCAAGCCCATTGAATTTGGATTGTCTGTGGGTGCATCCAATTATATGGGAGATTTAACCCCTTCAATTGCTTTGGGAGAATCTCACCTAGCTGGAGGGTTGTTATGTCGTTTCAATTATTCTGATTTTATCACATTGCGTGGAAATGCTACTTTTGGACAGATCAGTGGCGACGATAAAAACTACAGTTCTGATCCATTCCGAAAGCAAAGAAATTTGAATTTCAAGAGTAACATCATGGAGTTTAGTGGTGTTGTAGAATGGAATATTTTGGGATTTGGAGAGACTACGAGGGAGAGACCATTTTCACCTTTTTTATATGCGGGTTTGGGCGTATTTAAGTTTAACCCAATGACGCAATTTAATTACATGCCGAATGTTACAGACGCAACGGGGAAACCCATTCACGATGGTCAGTTGAAGCAGTTTGATGGCAAATGGATTGAATTGCAACCGTTGGGAACTGAGGGGCAGGAAACTACCAAGTACAACGAAAGACGCAGGTACTCTTTAACGCAAGTTTGTGTACCAATTGGTTTTGGTTTCAAAAAACAAATTGATGAATTTTGGGCTGTGGGTGTAGATATGGGAGCTAGAATTACTTTCACAGATTATTTGGATGATGTAAGTTTAACTTACGTGGAAGATCAAATTGTTGGTGGAAATAATGGTTTGTTAGCGGCTGCATTAGCAGATAGAGGCCCAGAATTGGGTTATGAAAGATTTTACAATGGCGATCCTAGAGGTACTAGTAAGGCGAACGATATGTATTTGTTCTTAAACTTTACTTTAACCCGTAAAATCGTTGGCGGTAAAACGGTGTGTTTCCAATTCTAAGGAAATTTAGGCTCGGTGTTGGACAAGAAAAGCGGCTTTTTATCGTTATAAAAGGATAGCCTTTCGATTGAATAAATTTTAAGGCATAATTCTAAACGATAATCGTATTCGCTGAATCCCAAATTTTATGTTGAACGGAGTACATTTGAATTCATTAGTTACATTAAGACTAAAAAGTTCAATTCGTTTGACGATTTTGGGTTTGATGATGTTATTGGTAAATTTATTGCAAGGGCAACGTTATTTTTCCGGCAGGAATGAATGGGGTGTGACTGGTGGATTTAGCAATTATTATGGTGATTTAAGTGCTGGATCAAGACTAGGTACGAATATGGGTCATTATCACCCAGCTTTTGGTGGTTTTTATAAGTACAATTTCTCGAGTCATTTTTCCTTGAGGAATCAAATTACCTACATGAAAATTTCGGGTAATACTTCAGGTGTTGTTGGACGGGGATTTCAGAACCTCACATTTCAATCTGAGATTTATGAATTTGCTCCAATGATAGAGTTTAATTTCCATCCATTCGGTACAAATTTGCGTGATGGAATGGTTACTCCATATGTTTTAACTGGTCCTTCAATCTTTTATTTTAATCCAACGCGTTTGGAGAATGAGGATATTCATTTGCGAAACTTGAATACAGAGGCTAGAAAACATCCTTATAGTTTGATTCAGCCTTCTATTCCTTTGGGTTTTGGTGTAAAAACAATGACGCCGCCACAAAGAGGCAAAGGTTCTTTAATTGTAGGATTGGAAATTGTTTGGCGTAAGACGTTTACGGATTACTTGGATGACGTGTCTACGAGTTATGGCGACTTCAATTCTATGAAGGAAAACCAGGGATTGGCTTCGGCTGAAAATGGTCAGGCACAAGTATTAAATGGTGGTCAGGTAGTTCCAGCTGGAACCATGCGCGGCGATACTCATTTGAAAGATTGGTATTATTTTGTGGGATTAAGCTTATCTTATCGATTTACACCTTTAATTTGCAGATAAATTGATCTCCCCGTGTCAAAAAATCCTTCATTAGTTTCCCAAATTAACAAAAATCGCATTCCTGAGCATATTGCCATCATTATGGATGGTAACGGTCGATGGGCAAAGCGCAAAGGACATTTACGGATTTTTGGTCATCAGCATGGTGTTGGTGCGGTTAGACAGGTATTAGAGGCGGGTGTTGAAGTGGGAGTGAAGTATCTAACATTGTATGCTTTTAGTACTGAGAATTGGAATCGCCCTATCATCGAGGTAAATGCATTAATGGAGTTGTTGGTGGATACCATTGAGAAAGAGATACCTACTTTTATGGAGAATGGTGTTCGGTTAAAGGTGATTGGTAATCAGGAGCAGTTACCCGAAAAATGCAGAAACCAGTTGGCGGAGGCGATGGAAATTACGGCCAATAACGATACATTGACGTTAATTTTAGCTTTAAGTTATAGTGGCAGATGGGATATCATGGAAGCGGTCAAAAAAATAGCCGTACAAGTGAAAGAAGGAATATTATCGCCAGAAGAAATAACAGAAAAGCATATGGATTTGGGGTTGGATACAGCTGAATATCCTAATCCAGATTTATTGATTAGGACAAGCGGCGAGATGCGAATTAGTAATTTCTTGCTTTGGGAAATAGCCTATTCAGAAATTTATTTTACACCTGTTTTATGGCCAGATTTTACCAAAGACGATTTTTATCGTGCGATTATCGATTTTCAAGGCAGAGAACGCAGATTTGGAAAAACTAGTGAGCAAATTGCATAATTATTTGAAAAAGTTTGCTTTCATAGCGTTATGGTTTCTGCTTTTGGGTAAGGTTTATGCCCAGCGCGCAGATAGTTTATATGAAAAGGCTGCGGTCATTCATTACGATTTTTTAGAACCTAAAACTTATATCATCCGAAACATTCTTGTTTCTGAGGTTAATGGTAGGCCGGTAATGAAATCGCAGGTTCTATTTTATTCCGGACTTTCTATAGGTCAGAAGATTAAAATACCCGGATCAGAGATTGCCAAATCAGTAGAAAATCTCTGGGCGCGCGATTTCTTTAGCGATATTCAGGTTTATTTTCAGCCAATCAACGATGAGGAAATTGTGGTTCATTACCGCGTACAGGATCAACCTCGTTTAAATGGCCATAGATTTATTGGATTAACAAATGCTCAGGCTAAGACTTTAAAGGAAGAGGTTGGATTGAAGAAAGGCATGTATATCAATCCCAATTTGGTAAATAGGAGTATTGATAAGGTATTGAAGTATTATCAAGAAAAGGGATTCTATAACGTTAAGTGTTATATCAATCGCAAGCAAGCCTTCAATCAGGATAGCACCGCAATGGTAGGTTATGAGAATTTTGATTTTGTAATTGATAGAGGTCCGAAAGTAAAAGTTTACGATTTCGACTTTGAAGGAAACAACATGGTGGCAGATGCGGATTTGAGGAAGAGTATTAAAGGTGTAAAGCGAAGATTTAACAAGGTTAATATTTTTAAATCATCGAAATACATTGAATCCAAGTTTGCAGAGGAGAGAGACAATATTGTAAAATATTATTTAAGTAAGGGTTATCGTGATGTTAGAATCATTAGCGACAGCGTTTCTTTAATGAACAGCAAACGTGTAATTATACATATTTCAGTATTTGAAGGCAACTTATACCGTTATCGGAATATTTCTTGGAAGGGCAATTTGAAATACCGAACCGGCATGTTAGATACGGTTTTGGGAATCAAGAAGGGCGATATATTTAATCAGAGTTTATTGGATGAGCGGTTGAGGAACAACCAAGGTGGCTTTGACGTGCAAAGCTTATACATGGATGATGGTTATCTTTTCTTTCAAATGACAGAAGTAGAAACCGGTGTTTACAATGATAGCATTGATTTGGAGATTCGTATCAATGAAGGCCCTAGGGCAACCATCGCTTCTGTTACTTGGGAAGGGAATACCAAAACGAGCGACAGGGTAATTCAAAGAGAAATTAGAACAAAGCCGGGCGATGTTTTTAGCAGGAGTGATATTCAAAGAACCATGCGCGATTTGGCCGCTTTGAATTTGTTTGATCCTGCGAAATTGAATGTGAATCCAAAGCCGAACCCAGAAGATGGTACGGTTGACATCAAGTATACAGTTGTTGAAAAACCAAGTGACCAGATTGAATTGAGCGGCGGCTGGGGTGGCGGAGGCTACCAATACGGTTTGGGTTATAATACAACGCCTACTTTGATTGGTACAGCGGGTATTATGTTAAACAATTTCAGCAGAAGAAAGATGTTTAAGCCTGAGTTATGGAATCCAGTACCAACGGGCGATGGCCAGAAATTGAGTTTGAGAGCGCAAAGTAATGGTGCGTTGTATCAAGGTTATACATTCTCTTATACAGAGCCATGGTTTGGTGGTAAAAAGCCCAATAGTTTAAGTGTGAGTATTTTCCATACTGTAAATGCATTTGACTATTTACCAAAGAGCAATGATGCCCATAAATCGTTATTCAATACGGGTGCAACTATTAGTTTTGGTAAGCGTTTAAAATGGCCAGATGACTTCTTCAACATCCAGTATATGTTGAGTTTCCAGCGTTACAAAATGCAGAATATGGAAGGAAGTTACTATGGTTTCCCAACAGGGTTTTCAGGAATAAGTTATAACCCATCACTGAATATTATTTTAACGCGTAACTCTGTAAACGAACCCATATATCCAACCAGTGGAAGTACCATTACCATCAACGGACAGGCTACACCGCCATTGAGTTTATTTAGTCATAAGAATTACACAGAGCTTACTCCAAACGAAAAGTACAAGTGGGCCGAGTTTTATAAGTTAAAAGTAGATGCAGAGTGGTACACTCCGGTTTACAAGAAAATGGTGTTGATGACCAAAGCCAGAATGGGTTATTTGGGTTATTACAACAAGGATTTGGGCTTAACATTCTTTGAGCGTTTCAAAGTGGGTGGATCTGGTATGTATGGTTACAATATTGCTGCGGTGGAGATTATTTCTCAGCGTGGATATGATAACTATACCATTTCTGATGCGGCGATGGGCGGTCAAGTGGGTGCACCAATTTACAATAAGTTTACGATGGAGTTGAGGCAGGCGATTACCAACAGTCCTACAGCAACAGTATATGGTTTAGCGTTTTTTGAAGCGGGCGATGCTTGGAGCAGTATGAAGAAATACAATCCATTTCAGTTGAAGCGTGCTGCGGGTGTTGGTATACGTTTGTTTATGCCGATGTTTGGTTTGATTGGTTTGGATTGGGCATATGGATTTGATTATAAGCAAGTACCGGGCAGTAGCACAAAACCAACACAGATTCACTTCTTTATCGGACAACAGTTCTAAGGATTAACATAATTTAGATTCCGTTTGGGTTCTGATAATCAATAAAAAAAGCCATCGTTTTGCGATGGCTTTTTTGTTATGCGTTGTTGGCAAAATTACAAATCAAATTTAATTCCTTGTGCCAAAGGCAATGTAGTACCGTAATTGATGGTATTGGTTTGTCTGCGCATGTAGGCTTTCCAAGCGTCTGAACCGCTTTCACGACCGCCACCCGTTTCTTTTTCACCACCGAAAGCACCACCAATTTCAGCACCGGAGGTGCCGATGTTTACGTTGGCAATTCCACAATCGGAGCCACGTGCACTGAGGAAATGTTCAGCCTCAAGCAGGTTATTCGTAAATACAGCACTTGATAGACCTTGTTTTACGCCATTTTGGATGGCAATGGCTTCATCGAAGTTGTTGTATTGTAAAAGGTATAAAATGGGGGCGAATGAACAGCATCGGTATCGATCAATGGCCCTACGTGATTGTTTTCATCGAGCGGATTGCCAATTTTCAATTGTTGGTAGGCTTTGATTAAGCGATTTTTCACTTCCTCGTATAAGCTGGAATGAACGATTAAACGCCGGGTAGTTGTACAACGTTGACCGGCAGTACCCACGGCACCGAACAATACTGCAACAATGGCGATATCAAGATTGGCTTCAGGGGTAAGGATAATAGCATTATTTCCACCCAATTCTAGTATGGATTTGCCGAGGCGGGCGGCAACTTTTTGGGCAACATCTTTACCCATTCTGGTGCTACCGGTAGCGCTTACTAGGGCGATTCTTTCATCTGTACTCATGGCGTTTCCGATATTTCTATCGCCATTTACAATACAGAAAATACCTTCTGGCAGGGCATTGTTTTTCAATACATTTTGAAGGATATGTTGTACAGCAGCAGCGCTTGCGGGTGTTTTTTCAGATGGCTTCCAGATGCATACGTTTCCACAGATGGCGGCAAGCATCGCGTTCCAACTCCAAACGGCAACAGGGAAATTGAACGCAGAGATGATACCCACGATTCCCAATGGATGCCACTGTTCATACATGCGGTGGTTGGGACGTTCGGAGTGCATGGTAAGGCCATGAAGCTGACGTGAAAGTCCTACTGCAAAATCGCAGATATCAATCATTTCTTGAACTTCGCCGAGACCTTCTTGTAGCGCCGAGGTTGGCTTTGTTTTTCCGCAATTCATCGCCAATTTGACGAACGATTTCGCCGCGTTTTGGAGCGGGCATATTTCTCCATTCTATGTAGGCATTTTGTGCAGTTTCTACCACATTATTCCAGGTAGTTTGGTTTGCATAAGCTACGGAAGTAATCTTTTTTCCATCTACAGGAGAATGGATATTACGGGTATTTTCGATGCCGTGGCTAATGGATTGCAAGCCTGTAGAAGCTGGAGGTAATTGGTTTCCAATACCAAAACCTGCTAGAATTTCCTGGATATTTTGCATAAGAATGAATCTTAAACAAAGATAGGAAAAGAGTAGAATCTATTTTTCTTTTCGCATTACCAGATATACACCAACAAGGGATAGCAACAGTCCTACGAACATATTCCATCGAATGGGCTCGTGATCAAATAACCCCCAGGCAACGGCCACAACAGGAATAACGAATGTATTGGTTGAGGCAACGAGGGCGGTGGTGTGTTCGATGAGGTAATTGAAGAGCATCATGGAAATGGCGCTACCAATAAATCCGAGGATGGCCATGAATCCGAATGCTTTCCAAGCATTTTGGAATTGTAGCATTTGTTTGGCGGCAATGAGGGGATCGCTATGTTGCGGAATTGTAAAAAGTTGGGCATTGGGCCAACAATTTAGGATTTGGGTTTTGTATAATACAATGACATAAAGCAAACCCATAAAGAAGAATGGGAAAGCGGTTTTGGCCATGGGTGGAATGTGGGCGAGACGTGTTTTGATGAGATTGATATTATAACCGTAAAGCAGTGAGGCTGTGAGGCCCATAGCGGCACCTGCGAGGTTGATAGACATCTCTTTGTTACCCAAAAAGGAAGGTCCGAGCAGGAACACAGCGCCCAAAATTCCAGAAACAACGCCCAGAATGCCGTTGCGTGTAATGGGGCTTTTAAAAATCAGAACACCCACAACTAGCGTAAAAACAGGGGTAAAGGCGTTTAAGATGCCGCTTAACCCTGAGGGGATGAGCACCCCGGCCATGCTAAAATCCTCGTTTCATTAGTATAAAAGAACTGCCCCAAATTGAGCCAAGAAAGATGATTAGAAAAAGGGGTAACCAAGAAAATCTCACTCTACAAAGTTAGGCTTTTTGCATAGGATGCTTGTAATGCGTGTTGAATTGCTGAAATTTGTATTATGAGAAAGTTGTTTTCTGCATTTATCATGCTGTTGGCTGTTAGTTTAGAATTGCATGCGGCAAAGGCGGATTATACTTTTCGTAATTCTTCGGGCGATTCTTTGGATCAAGATTTACAACTGATAGTTTGTAAGGAAATTGCAACGCATCAATTGGGTTTGAAACGCCGACAGAATTCAGGCATTACTCATGGATATCTGATTGATTATAATCGGTTAGAACTATGGGCCAACCCTAGAATCAATGCCGATTTGCGTGGAATAGTTACGGCAAAATTTAGGGCCGTAGGCAAGCGCGATTCCGTGGGATTTGATTTAATAAATACCCTCATTATTGATTCGGTATGGAACAAAGATGGCAGATTAAATTTCAATCGCCAAGGAGATGCATTTTATGTTGTAAAGCCTGGAGGCTGGGTTGATCAAGAAGCAGATTCTTTGTGGCCATAAAACCAGTCCAATCATTCATACATTGAGTGAGCCTTATGGTGCGCCTTATTGGTGGCCTTGTAAGCAATCTTTGCACGATAAAATTGATTCTTTGGACATCATAGTGCATACTGATACGGGTTTACGTGCTGCGGGAAATGGATTACTGGTAGATCAAGGCAACGAAGGAAGTGCAGGATATTATTACCATTGGAAGCATCGTTACCCCATTGCCTCGTATTTGGTGGCCACAGCTATCACCAATTATGCGTCATTTACCGATACGGTTACATTTACGGATGGCAGGAAAATGCCTGTTTTGAATTACTGTTTTCCTCAGTTTTTGGGCCAATGGTCGGCCAATGGAAAAGGGGTTTTGGCGCAATTAAGGATGTATGATAGCTTGTTTGTGAAGTACCCGTTTGACAAGGAAAAATACGGACATGCGCAGTTTACATGGGGTGGTGGAATGGAACATCAGACCATGAGTTTCATGGCGGATTTGGGTTGGGATTTGATGGCGCATGAGCTGGCGCATCAGTGGTTCGGCGATTTGGTAACTTGTGCCAATTGGGGTGATTTGTGGTTGAATGAGGGTTTTGCGACATACGTAAATGCTTTAGCGCATGAATTTTTAAAGGGCGATGATGATTTTCGTACTCGTTTAAAAGGAATGCGGGATGATGTTACCTCTAAGGATTGGGGCAGCGTTTACGCATGGGATACATTGAATGTCAATAACTTATTTAGTGGCAGGTTAACTTATAACAAAGGCGCTTGGGTAATTCATATGTTGCGCGATAAAATGGGCGATTCCTTATTTTTTGCGGGTTTGCGTGCGTATTTATCGGCTAAAAATCACGGCGGAGTGGGTTATGGATATGCTTTTGCTGGTGGTAAACAGTTTCAAGGAATGATGGAAACGGTAGGCGGCATGCAACTGGATACGTTTTTCAAGGAATGGATTTATGGCGGCGGTTTTCCCTACATCAATGTGAATTGGAAGCAACGCGGCAAGGATATCACTTTTGAAATCAGACAGCATGGCAGCGATGTTAGCGTACCTTATTTTCACACCAAGTTGGCTTTGCGTTGTTTCGGAAAATCGGGCGATACAATTCTGCATTTTTATCTCAATGATTCACTCACGAAAACTGCATTTCAACTACCAATTTCTATCACGGGCGTTGAGTTTGATCCCCGGGTGAATTTGCTTGGAAAGGCAAGTGTACAGGGAATGAATTGGGATGACATTCAATCCTCTGAATTTGTGGTATCGCCCAATCCAGCCGTGAATCAAGTGAGTATTTTTGCGCGCAATTCTGTGAAATTTTCTGTTGACATTTATGATGTTTTGGGAAGATTAATTTGGACGGGCGATAATTCGATTGATGGAAGCAAGGAATTGGTGGTTCCTGCAAGTGGTTGGAGTAGTGGTGTTTATACGGCTCGTATAAATGATCAAAATTTTGTATATTCGATTAAGTTTATCAAACAATAGGTGCGTATTGAGTTTGAATTGAGTTTTGAGACCAACCTATTGAATGATAAATATTTATAACTTTAATAAGAAAAATCAACATGAAGAACTTGAATAAAAAAATTTGGACGGCGAGAATTTCTGGTAGTTTGCTAACGGTGTTTGCAGTAGGTGCAGTATTTTTTGCAAGCAGCTGTCAGCCAGAAGTTGACCCACCGGTAACCAATAAAACCACAAAATTCAGCATTGATTTTCGATTAAAGTGGGGTGCAGATGATGCACAGATTCAAATCGGAGAAAACGTAAATAATGCCGGCGAAACAGTGCAGTTGGTAAACCTTTCTATGATGGTTAGCAAAATGGCATTGATGAAAGAGGATAGTACTTGGGTAGATTTGGGTGATGGATACCAACACTTCAATATCTGGGGCGCTAGAACGCATTTTGATTATGAGATTCCTGTAGGGAAATACATTGGTTTTAGAATTCAATTGGGTTTGGATTCTGCAGTAAACCATGGTGATCCTAATGCTTGGCCAACAACGCATCCATTAAACACCAACATCACCAGTTTGCATTGGGGTTGGTCTGGCGGATATATTTTTCAAGCAATGGACGGAAGATGGAGAACTTCTTCAGAAACCACTTTTACAAAGACTTTCAGTTTTCACACCGCAACAGATACTTATGTAAGAATGTTTAATTTGCCTTACAACGTGGATGCTTCTGGATCATTTGAACACAAAAATGGCACCGAAACCGTACTTCCTTTGGAATACCATTTGGACCAGGTTTTGGGTGTTAGAAGCATTGCTGATGGTTCTGTATCGCATTCAACTGGAACTGCAGAAATCAAATTGATGAATTCAATCGTTAACGATATGGTAAATAACCAAGTTTTCAGATTGGGTAAAGTTGAACAGAAATAATTGACACACCATGAATAAGTCGATCGCAACTAAAAATCTAATGCCTTGGGGCTTTTGGAAAATTTTGGTCATTTCTGCGATATCGATTGTTTATTTTACTTCTTGCGGGGATAATAATAAGGGTGAAAAACCTGCGTTTAATCCTACGGAAGTTGATCCAACAACCATTTTTGATTCCAAGCTTGGCATGCCAATTTTGCCCAGTGATAATCCTTTTACGGAAGAGGGTATTTATTTGGGACGGATGTTGTTTTATGATCCCATTTTGTCTTTTGATAGCAGTGTAAGTTGTGCTAGTTGTCATAAGCAAGAACACGCATTTTCAGATGGTGGTAAAGTTCTAAGTAATGGCGTTTTTGGTTTAAAAACTGGCAGAAATACGCCGCCCATTTTCAATTTGGCTTATAATAAGAAGTTTTTCTGGGATGCGCGACAAAACACATTAAGGGAGTTGGTTTTTGAGCCCATTCAGGCGCACAATGAAATGGCGATGACGATGCCTTTGTTGAATAAGCGTTTGGCAAGAACAGATCGATATAAGGATCAGTTTTTGAAGGCGTTTAACCGCGAACCCAATGTTTTTGATATGAGTTTGGCTTTGGAGCAGTTCATGTTGTCTATTGTGAGTTATCAATCGCGATTCAATGAATTCTTTCCAGGCAAGTTTAGCAAGCTAACTACATTGGAAGGTGAAGGGGCGATGTTGTTTAATGGTTTGGTACAATTTGACGATATTACCGGTTTCACTTCTGGTGCTGATTGTTTCCACTGTCATGGTAGTGCAAAGGCTCAGATTCAAGATCCTACAACAGGTGGTTTGGCAAATAATGGTTTGGATTCTGTTTTAAGGGATTTGGGTTATGGGGCGATAACGGGTAGGTCGAGTGATCGCGGTTTATTTAAGACACCGTCATTGTTGAATATTGAAGTTACTGGACCTTATATGCATGATGGCAGATTTGCAACTTTGGATGATGTAATCAATCATTACAGTGAAGGTGTGCATTTTAACTCACCGAATTTCAGCCCGATGATGTCGCATGATAACAAACACTTAAACCTAACTACGTCTCAGAAACAGGCGTTGAAGGCGTTTTTAATGTCGATGACGGACACTGCGTTTTTAAAGAACCCGAAGTATTCGAATCCGTTTGTTAAATAAGGAAGAAGGGGGCTATTAGTAGCCTAAAATGGGGCTTAGCCAGCGTTCTACGGTTTGTGTAGTTTGCGCTTTTCTTAGGGAGTAGTTTTCTACCTGATCTTTGGCGATTTTACCCAAACCGAAGTATTTGCTTTGTGGATGCGCAAAATACCAACCGCTCACGCTGGCGGCGGGCAACATAGCCATCGATTCAGTTAAAGTAATACCTGCTGCACTAGTAGCTTTAAGCACATTGAAAAGTGTTTCTTTTTCGGTGTGATCAGGACAAGCGGGATAACCAGGTGCGGGTCTAATACCAATGTATTTCTCTCGAATTAATTCTTCGTTTGAAAGTGTCTCATTTTGGCTATATCCCCAGTATTGGGTTCTTACGATCTGGTGTAATTTTTCAGCGAAACTTTCAGCCAATCGATCAGCCAATGCTTTGGCCATGATGCTGTGGTAATCGTCGTGATCTTTTTCGTAGGCAGCAACAATTTCATTTAGACCAATTCCGGCGGTTACGGCAAAGCCACCCAAATAATCCACTTGATTATCGGCGATAAAATCTACCAAACTCAAGTTAGGAATACCGGCTGCCATTTTGCGCTGCTGTCTGAGGAAATGGAACTTACCCAAAGCGTTATTGGGTTGATCATTGGATTGGGTTGAATAAGCTTTAGCGTCTGCTACATTTTCAAATACCCAAACATCCTCGTCTGTTTTGCGAGTTGGCAAAATAAACCAAACACCTTTGGCAGTTAGGGATTTATTGCTGGCGATTTGATTTAATATATTGTTGGCATCGGCTAGGAGTTTCTTTGCTTCATCGCCTACAATGGGATCTTCTAAAATGGCTGGATATTGACCGGCAAGTTCCCAAGTTTGGAAGAAGGGTGTCCAATCGATGGTATCTATTAAATCCGCAATTTCCATAGAAATTGCATGAACACCTGTTTCTTTTGGCGTGATAACCTGGCCATCATGCTGCCATCTGTTGGCTTTAGCTTCCTCGTAGGAAATCAAATCCTTGGCACTCTGGCGTTTGGCATGACTGATGGCCAACTCTTCATATTCGCTTTTAATTTTCTCGCCAAAAGCGTCGCGTGTGTCAGGGTTTAACAACTGACTCACCACTGGAACTGATCTGGATGCATCCAACACGTGAATTACGGGAGAGGAAATCACCGGCGCAATCTTTACCGCTGTGTGCATTCTGCTGGTGGTTGCGCCGCCAATGAGCAAAGGCGTTTTCATGCCTTTTCTTTCCATCTCTCTGGCTACGTGTACCATCTCGTCTAAACTTGGTGTAATCAAACCCGATAATCCAATTACGTCGGCATTCCAAGCAAGTGCTTCTTCCAAGATTTTCTCAGCTGGAACCATTACACCAATATCTTTGATTTCGTAGTTGTTACAAGCCAAAACAACGCCCACAATATTTTTACCGATATCGTGCACATCGCCCTTAACCGTTGCTAATAAAACTTTTCCTTGTGCTTGCGCATTTGGATTGGCTTGCTTCTGTGCTTCCAAATAAGGTTGTAAATAAGCTACGGATTTCTTCATTACCCGCGCACTTTTTACCACTTGTGGGAGGAACATTTTACCGGCTCCAAATAAATCACCTACGTGGTTCATACCATTCATCAACGGACCTTCAATTACTTTCAAAGGTTCGCCGTACTGGTTTAATGCTTCTTGGGTGTCTTCATCAATGAATTCAGTAATTCCTTTGATTAAACTATAACTCAAGCGCTCCTCCACTGGATTTAGGCGCCAAGCTTGCGTTTCTTCTACTTTTTCGTCTTTTTTGCCTTTAACGGTTTCCGCAAAATTCACCAATCTTTCTGTAGCATCAGTTCTGCGGTTTAGTAAAACATCCTCAACATGATCCAATAATTCTTTGGGAATTTCATCGTACACCTCAATCATGCCAGCGTTTACGATTCCCATGTCTAAACCAGCGGCAATGGCATGGAACAAGAAAGCTGAGTGCATGGCCTCTCTCACTCTGTC
>JAGKXC010000052.1 GCA_021151535.1 Sphingobacteriia bacterium
AAGCAGAATATCACTTTTGACGGTGGTTTGCAAAAAGTGAAATGGTCTTTCCCTGATAAGGGTACATTAACTGGCAAATTGGAAAAAGGAAAGTATATCGCCGAGTTGTGGACACGCGGTTTGATGCGTCAGAAGAATAACTTTACCTTGGAATAAGGTTTAGCAAATAAATTAGTAAATATAGATTGAGAAAGCCCCGGAAACGGGGCTTTCTTTTTGCTATTTGGGGTTTTCAAACCACAGATTTTGACTCTGTGGTAGATATCATTGGTTGTTTGAATAACCCATGGGTTTAAAATAAGCTTTTGTGCACTTCTAAAGTTTTGAAGAATCTTGCATGTTGATTTTATAAATAATTAATCTTCTATCATTGCCGTCTGGTTCTCTTAAACTGGCACTGGGCAAACAGTTGATGATTTTAATCTGTGAGGTGTTTTACTGGTCTATTATCTTATGGATAAACGCAATAAAAGGAAAAGTTAAGTGTATAAAAAAAGGAGGGCATAGGCCCTCCTTTTTTTATATTCAGAAAATGAATGATTATCCGTGCGCTTCTTCAGCTTTTGTTGGTCTTACCATGGTATCAGGATCGTAATTTTTACCCATCCAACCATAGATTCTAGCCTTCGCTCTTTCATTCAAATAGTACATCGCTGGTACTAAGATCAATGTTAAGAATGTTGCGAAACTTAATCCAAAAATCATCGTCCAACTCAATGGTCCCCAGAACGCTACGTTGTCACCACCGAAGTAAATATGCGGATTAAATTCCTCAAACAAGGTAACAAAATCCATATTCAATCCTACGGCCAAAGGCACCAAACCTAAAATGGTTGCAGATGCAGTAAGCAATACAGGAGTCATACGCGTTTTACCCGCTTCAATGATCGCCTCTTTTAAGCCCATTCCTTTTTCGCGTAACAAATCAGTGAATTCCACCAACAAGATACCGTTTCTCACAACAATACCCGCCAAGGCTACCACACCAATACCTGTCATTACCACGGAGAAATTCATGTTAAACATAGCAAATCCTAGCAATACACCAATGATTGAGAAGAAAATCTCCGACAAAATCAACAAGGGCTTTGTTGTAGAGTTAAACTGAGAAACCAAGATTAAGATAATCAAACCAATTGAAGCCAACATCGCCGTACCCAAGAACGAAGCTGTTTCCTTCTGTTGCTCTTGTTCGCCCGTCATTTCAACCTCAATTTTATCAGATTTCTTGAATCGCTTAATCGCTTTATTAACCTGACCTACAACGTCGTTTGTGGCATAACCTTTTAATACGTTAGAAGATAAAGTAATTACACGTTTTTGATTCAGGCGATTGATTGCGCCAAAAGTGTTGGTGTATTTGGCTTCTGCAACAGCGCTCAATGGCACCATTCTGATTCTACCGCCCATCAACATATCACGGTAAACAATCTTCATGTTTAATAAGGCATCTAAGTTATTGGCTGCTTTTTCCTCTAAGCGCACCATGATTGGATAATCATCGTTTGCATCTTTGAATTTGCTGGCCTCAGCACCATAAATACTGTTTCTTAAAGCCATACCAATTTGAGCTGTAGAGATACCCAAGCGGTTTGCTCTTTCACGATCAATTTGAATCATTACTTCAGGTTTGCTGCTCACAAAATCCGTTTTCAATTCTTCAACACCGGCGATTTTTAAATTGTCTAAATACAATTTTAGGTCTGTAGCAGTGTTTACCAACTCTTCAAACTCATCGCCTCGAATTTCGATGTTAACGGCTTTTCCCACTGGAGGACCGTTTTGCTCTGGTTCAACCGTGATTTCAACACCTGGGATTTCGCCAATTTCCTTACGGATATTGTCTAATAGGGCAGAGGTACTTCTACCTTCACGCTTTTCAAATTCCACAAATGCTACGGTGATTTTACCTTTGTTTGAAGCGGTAGTTCTATCGCCAGATCTTGGATCTGTAGCGCCAATTGCAACGTTAGAAATTACACTTTCAACCAATGGATTCTTTTCGCCAATTACTTTAAACACCCTGCTTTCAGCAATTTTTACAATGCTGTCTGTGTATTTTGCACTGGTACCAGAAGGCAATTTCAAATAAACATAAGTGAAGTTAGGCTCAGCCTGAGGGAAGAAGTTTACACCCGGCTTTCTGATGGCAGTGATTACAAATGATAATACCAATAAAACAACCGTACCCAATAGTAAATAGATGGGTTTACGTCCTTCGATGATCCAACTAACAATGTTCTTATAACCTTCTTGGAATCTAGGCCAAGTGGTGGTTTGGAAATTTAAGATTACTTTTTTCAACCAGAAATGGTGTAAAATGTAAAGTAAGTAAAAGAATACAAATAGGTTGCCTAAACCAAAACCGCCGCTGATGTAGCCAAACAACGACAAACCAGCAAACACGTAAGTTGTACGTTTTACCGCTTTTTTCGCTTTTTCAGGATCAACTACAGCATGTTCATCTGTCATGAAATCTACTGCAAATACTGGGTTGAAAATGTAAGCAACAATCAAAGAAGCCAAAAGGGTAATGATTAAGGTAACAGGCATGAAGAACATGAATTTACCTACAATACCACTCCAAAATGCCAAGGGAACAAATGGTGCCAATGTGGTTAAAGTTCCGCTGAATACAGGCATGAATACTTCACCAGCAGCTTTTTTCGCGGCAACTGATACGGGAAGTTTCTCATCGTGGAAAATACGGTGTGTGTTTTCAATTACCACAATCGCATCGTCTACCACAATACCTAAAGCAAGCAAGAATGAGAATAATACAATCATGTTCAAACTAAAGCCTAAAGCGGGCATCACCAAGAAGGCAACAAAACAAGATAATGGTACGCTTAAACCTACGAAAATAGCGTTGGTTGCTCCCATGAAGAACATCAAAATCAAGGTAACCAAAATGAAACCGATGATGATGGTGTTGATCAAATCGTGAACTGTAATTCTGGTACTGATACTCTGATCGCCAGTAAATACAATATTCAAATCTTTTGGATATTCACCAGATTTCTGGAATTCCTCAATGATATTTCTGCAATTATCGCTGGTTTTAATCAAGTTCTCACCGGCACGCTTTACAATGTTCAACGTGATTACAGGCTTACCTTCTAAACGGGCGTAACTTTCTTTCTCTTTGAATCCGTCTACCACCTTAGCAACATCTCTCAAATACAAAGTAGCGCCAGTACCGCTGCGAATTACAATGTTTTCAATGTCTTGGATAGATTTGAATTCACCACTTACACCCAAACTGCGTTGCATATTGTCTAAATCGATGTTACCGCCAGAAATACGCATGTTCTCAAACTGAATTGCACGGGTTACATCGTCCATGGTTAATCCAGCAGCACTGATAGCGGCCAAATCCAAGTTCACTTGAATCTCCTTATCCAAAGCACCCACCATGTCTACACGGGTAATGCTCGGCAAACTTTCAATCTTATCTTTTGCTTTTTCAGCAAACTTTTTCAGCGTTTGAAGGTCGAAATCGCCCGATAAATTGATGTACATTACTGGCATATCGCTGAAGTTTACTTCCACAACCGCCGGATCTGTTTTCAAATCATTAGGCAAATCAGATTTGGCTTTGTCAACCTCATCCTTCACCTTTCTCTTCGCTTCATCAACCTTAACATTTGTTTCAAATTCCACTGTAATTACACTGAAATCCTGTACGTTCATGCTCTTCAATTTCTTCACACCACTGATCGATTTGATTTTCTTTTCAATGGGTTTAGTAATTAAGTTTTCAATATCCTTTGGCGATGAACCTGGGTAAACCGTCTGAACAATAATGGTTGGAATTACAATGTCAGGAAACTTTTCCTTAGGCAAAGCATTGTAACTCATGATGCCCGCTAGCGAAATAAAAAAAGCAAGTATATAAATGCTCGTTTTATTGTCGATAGACCAACTAGTGGGCTTGAATTCTTTAAAATTAAACTTACTCATGGTTCATTATTCTCCTTTTACCCATGAACCACTTACTTTTTGGCCATTGTTAAGCTCTTGGAAACCAACAGTGATTACCATATCGCCCTCATTTAAACCAGAAGTGATTTCAGTTTTTCCATCGCTTGATTTACCGCTTACAACTGATCTTTTCTCAGCCACAAAGCCGTTTTTGCCATCCATTTTCGCTACCATCACAAATTCACCGCTCTCAGTTCTTTGAACACAATTGGTTGGAACAGAAATCGCATTTTGAGCTGTATAATCAGTTAACTTGATTTTAGCAACCATGTTGGGCTTCAAGTTTGGAACGTTAGGAAGTTTAACTTCAACCTTGAATGTTCTGTTCATTGGATCGATATACTTAGAAGCAAATGAAACCTTAGATTTTACATTTTGTTGCAAGCTTGGGAATTCAATGTTCACTGCATCGCCAGCCTTTACTTTCTTCGCATATGTTTCAGCCACTTCAGTAGTAACCTTAATATTGTCTAAACTGATGATTCTGAAACTTGGCATGCCAGGAGCAGCAATCTGACCTACACGCAAATCTACACTTTCAACTGTTCCTGAAAGAGGTGCTTTGATGTTGTACATGTCAATTTGTGCATCTATAGTAGCCAAACTTTTTTCCAATGCATCTTTCTGGTTCTTAGCGGTTAAATACTGGATTTCAGTACCAATTCCCTGCTCCCAAAGTCGCTTTTGCTTATCATACACGGTTTTGGCGAAAGTAAGTCGATTTTCTAATTCAATTCTGCCCTGACTTACAGCTGTATTGTCAATTCTTGCAAGAATCTGACCTGCTCTTACTGCATCTCCAGGTTGAACCAAAACTTTGGTTACAGTACCCGGAACCTTGGCTGTAGCGATGGTGCTTTGATCCGCATCTGCCGTACCTTCTAATATCAAATAACTTTCAAACGCAGCCTTTTTCATGGTTGTAACTTCAACCAATTTGCCTGCTTCTTCGTTTCCTCCAATGCTAGCTTCAAGTTTTAATAAAGAGTCCTGTAACTTGGCAGTTTCAGTTTGTAAGTTGGCGATTTGTTTTTTCAATTCTTCAGCTTTGGCTTTTTTAGAATCAGCCGTGTTTTGCTTACCACCGCAAGCCGCTAAAGCCATTGCAGCGATTAATGTAGAATTTATTATTAAACGTTTCATTGTATTTTGTCTGGTTTTAATGTTTTTAGTTATTGATTGATTGATTGACCAATGGCAGATTTTAATTCGATTTTTGAAACCAATAAATCATATAAAGAATTTAAATAAGCATTGTTGGCAGTTCTCAATTCTGCTTCCGCTTGTGTGATTTCCAATGTGCTACCTACACCTTCTTTGAATTTCGCCATGCTCTTATCGTAGATTTTCTGCGCTAAGGCAAGGTTTTGCTTCTGAATTTCAACAGATTGCAAGTTTTGTAAATAGGTATTCTTTGAATTTTGGTATTCCAATGTTGCATATCGCTGGAAAGTGCTCAAATCATTTTGCGCTTTCTCAATTTTAATCTGTGTTTCGCGAATCTTTGAACGTGTTGCGCCACCACCATAAATGGGCATACGCAAACTCAATCCCCAAACATCAGAAGGCACCCAGCTGTTGTTCACTGTTAAGTTGCTCTTGAAAAAGTTAAATTCAGGACGTTGCGTGCTTTCTTGGTGCTGGTAAAATGCAAACAAACTGGGTAAAGCAGAGAATTTATAACGCTTTTGATCCAATTTGCTCAAAATAATTGCTTGCTCCAATAAACGATTTTCAATTCTATTGGCAGAAGAAAAGTTTGAAACATCTGCATCTGATAAATTGATAGTAGATTCTAATTGATCCAAGTTGTTGCTCAATTTCAATTGGGTTTCCATTGGCATTCCCATCTGCATTTTCAACAAATTCACCGTTACCAAAATGGCATTCTGCAATTTCTGACGTTGAAGTTTCAAATTTGCCAAATTCAATTCCAATCGCTCAACATCCAATTTCTCGGCAAATCCTTCTTTGTTTAATTGACTGACCTCAAACAAACTTCTTTCCAACAAACGCATGTTGGTTTCAATCAAATCCAAATTCTTTTGAGTAGAAACCGCAGTGATATAAGCCTTTGATATGTTGTTCTCTAAATCTCTCAATGATTTTGCTTCAGCCAATTTGCTCATCTTTACAAATTCACCAGTTGCCTGCAAACCCACCAAATACGAACCATCCCACAAAAGTTGGTTCACTGCAACGTTGGCAGAACTCACAAATTCTTGCTGAAATTTCAAGAAAATGTAATCAGGTGCACCTGGCGCAGTTACGAAGTTCTTGATCCATGATCCCGGAACAGTTAAGAATTGCTGATAACTTCCCGTTGCACTAATTTGAGGCAATCCAATGGCCACCGTTTGTCTTACCGTTTCGTTAGAAAGTAAAACATCCTTCTGGGCATTTAAATAAGTCCCATTGTGCTGCTTGGCATAGTTAAATGCTTCAGACAAGGTCATTGAAATCGTGTCTTGAGCTTGTAGCAAGGCACTGGATCCCAAAGCGATGATAAATAGTATACGTTTCATTTAATTGGTTTTCTAATTTTATTTTTTTGGCGATAAATTTTCGGCTTTCTTGGGCCAATTCACTTTTTCTAATTCTTTTAATCCATTTTCATTGCAAATGGATCGCAAATGATACTTGATGATCTCAACAACCATGTCTTCCTTTGAAATGTTTGGATCGTTAAATTTTGGACGTTCAAACACAAAAAAAGTTAGTGAAGAAAAAGCTCGGGCAATGATTTCATCGTGGAAATCATCTCTGAAAAATCCCATCTTCCTGCCATCGTTGATGCTCTTCATCGCATGTTGAATCACCTTCGAATCCCTGAACTCATTAATTTTATCAAATGTTTCAGGATGGAATTTTCGCAAATCATTGATCATAGACGGATTCATATCGTCGTAAGTCTCAATAATAAAAGCGGCTATACTGGCAAACCGCTGTATCGGGTTAGGCTCGGAATGAATAATCTTGTTGATTGTTTCCTCGTTCTGCTTGATATGACTGCCTATTATGCTAGATACCAAATCATTTTTATCACGGAAACAACTGTAAATGGTTTTTTTGGAAATGGCAATCTCCTTGGCTACATCATCCATGGTAACACTGCGTATCCCAAACTTGCGAAACAACCGATCAGCCGATTGCTGAATGCGCACCATAATCTCCATAACGGCCGCAAAATTAAGAGAAATTAATCGAATTGGAAACTATGAATACTCTGAAAGTTTCCAAAAGGTTTCATTATCGACGATTAGCGGAAATCAGCCGATAAAGGATAATAAGTTTGTGGACCAGTTAAGTACATAAAGCGCTGTAAGTCTTTGATTTGACTAATATTTAAGCCCATTTTTTGGGCGATGGCTTTCGCTTGGTCTTCACCTTGCTTATCCGGATTGAACAACTTGTTCAAGAAATCGTCGTTCTTGGGAAGTTCAACCACCCTGTATTCTTTGATTTTGGCTTTGCGGGCAGCTGCTAAAATCGCCCGATCAATACCACCAATTACGTCTACCAATCCCAATTCCTTTGCATCCAACGCAGTGTAAACGTGGCCTTGTGCCAATTCTTCAACCGCAGCGCGTGATAATTTTCTACCCCTAGCCACAATGCTCAAGAAATCGTCGTAAATAGAATCAATGGATCTTTGTAAAAACGCCGATTCCATTTCGTTTAATGGCCTGTCTGGGCGCCAACCTGCCGACATATTCCCCAAATCAACCGTTTGGTAGTTTAATCCCAATTTGTTGCTGAACAAATCTTGTGTATTGGCCACCAATGCAAAAACACCGATTGAACCTGTAATGGTATTGGGTTGGGCAACAATGCTATCCGCCAAACAGCTTAAGTAATAACCTCCGCTGGCAGATACATCGCCAAAACTCGCAATTACTGGCTTTGCCTTCTTGCAAATTTCAATTTCTCTCGCAATCTCATCCGATGCCAATGCGCTTCCGCCTGGGCTGTTGATGCGGATAACAATTGCTTTTACGGAATTATCCAATCTGGCTTTCTTCAACGCCTTGATAAATGTAACACTGCCAATGCTGGAGAATGGATCTTGCTTGCCAGGTACAATATCGCCAACCCCGTAAATAATGGCAATCTTATTCTCTGAATAACTATAAGGGTCTACATCTTTTGCATATTCTGCAAATGAGAATAATTTTTCTTCTTTTTCCGCGGTTTTTGCCGCTTTATAAGCTTGGGTTAATGCCTGGTCCTCATACATCAATCCATCAATCAAATTCAACTGCTGCGCATCCACTGGCATTTGAATTTTGCCAGCAAGCACCGTTGCCATCAATGAATCTTTATTCAACTTTCTGCTTAGGGCGATTTGCTCAATCTGGTAATTGTACAACAATTGAATGTACCTGCGGATTTGCTCCTTGTTTGGCTCAGACAATTCCGTTTGGATATAAGGCTCAACGGCACTTTTGTATTTGCCCGCTCTAAAAACTTGAAAACCAACGCCGGCTTTGTCCAACAAACCTTTGTACATCACAAAACGAGACGACAATCCATTCAAATCAATCATTCCCGAAGGATGAGCAAAAACTTTATCTGCCGCAGAAGCAATGAAATATCCGGTTTCTGAGTAAGCTACACTGTAAGCCACAACAGATTTTCCTGTTTTTCTAAAGGCAATTAACGCGTTGCGAATTTCTTCAGCAGTTGCCAATCCGCCTTCATACATTCCGCAATCCAAGAAAATGCCCGCAATGTTTGGATCAGTAGCGGCTTTCTTCAAACCATTTCTTATGTCGTTCAATCCCAATGCAACAGATTCGCCCATTCCTTGATCGCCCAATAATTCAGCGATTGGGTTGTTGGCTACGCGTTCTGTAACGCCGCCGGTGATTTTTAATTGCAAAATGGTGCCTGTTTCAGGAGTTTTTGGCGCTTCAGAACCGAAGTTTAAGCCGCCGGATAAACTAGAAACCAAACCACCAACGATGGCAATCACCGTGATGATACCCAAAATGTATCCACCAAGACCGGTAAAGAAATACTTAAGAAATGTTTTCATTTTAATGAATCTGCAAAATTATTGGCTAATTGTTTTAAGTACAATCAGTACTCGCTCAATCCCGCAATATTAAGGATAAAAGTCTTTTTTACTTAAAAATGATACGTTTGTCGATAAAAATAAGCAATTTTGAATCATGGCACCGCGATTGTCATTCGCAGCCACGGAAACAACAATGAATCATATGTTTAAGAATTTCAAATGGGCGGCTGCAGCGATGGCCGTTCTGAGTTTTTCTTCGCAAAATGCCAATGCCCAACACGCTATGGGATTGGTAGTTGGAGATTACAATCAGCCCTACAAACAGTTTTTAAATCCTGCGGAAATTCGCAGCCCTTTGCACAAGAATTTGTTCATCAATTGGTACGGAAATTCCATCCAGTACAACAACAATTTCATGGATCAGCCTGCACCTTATCGTTATTTAGGGCGATGGGGACAGCCCTCCAATACAGGAGTTTCTTCTTATAATTTAAACTACCTCAACGAAACCTACGGTTTTTCAATCACTGTTCCGTTAGACCGTGAAGCGGGTTTAACATTCGGTTTCAGGGGTGTTTCGGGCTATAATGTGAACGGTTTAACCCCAACTTTGGGCAATACCTTGATTTTTGGAAAAACACAGTTAGCAGCAGATTCAGGCAAATCCTTTACTACCGGCGCTTTTTCTGTGAATACAGATAAATACCAAGAATACTACATGGGATTCGGTTCTTATGCCTTTGATGGAAGTTCTTCTATGGAAGGTGGGGGCTGGCGATGGGGTGCCAATGCCAAATTGTTAATTGGCAATGGTTCTATGTCGCTCAATTCTACCGGAATGGATTACACGGTAAACGGACCAAAATCTGTAACCATAAACAATTTTGATGGAAACTTCAATTATTCAGATTTAACCTCAGCTGCCAATACGTTGCGCAGTCCTTGGGGAATGAAATTCGATTTTACCAGCGGAGTAGGAGCGGGTATGGATTTGGGATTTGTATATGAATCCAGAAACAAGGTTTTGGCAAAATGGCCTGATGGTTATAACAATTGTAAAATTGATCAGTACATGATGCCCAAATTTAGATTTGGCGTAAGTGTTACCGATCTTGGATTTATTTCTTACGATGGTGGAACGGCTTATCAATCTTCCATGCGAAATGCGGGATTAAATTGGAATATCGATACAGCCTTGTTTATTCAGGGGAATACGGCATTTGAAAGTACTGAAAACAAAATCAAATCGGTTGAAAGCGATGTGTTTATGGATGCAAAATCCAATGCAGTAGCCAGTAACCATTTTGTTTCTTACACGCCCGCTGCTTTGAACATTCAAACCGATTTTCGTTTGAATTTCAACTGGCATTTCTCTGCCTACTTTACCAAAAATCTGAAGCCTGCTGATGCTCCCGGTTTGAGAAGAACTTCTTATATCAGTTTTATCCCTCGCTACGAAACCAAGAATTGGGAGTTTGGATTCCCAATGACAGCCTTGGGCGAAGAATATGAAAACGGCATGTTGGGTGCTTATGTGAGATTTGGCCCCGTAACCGTAGGTACAAATGATTTAGCAGGATTGGGTACAACCATGAGAAAAGAACCAACACACAGTAGCTCTTTCTATGTTGCTTTGCGTTCTCGTATTGGCGATTGCGGCAGAAATTATCGATACTATAATAATGGTAACGATGATTATGCTGCTACCGATTCAACGGTATTGGACACAGCTGCAATGCCAGCTACGCCTGCTGAGGAATATTTTAAGCGCGATACAGTATTTGTTGAAAAGCTAAAGCGTGATACCATCATCGTTAGAGATACCGTAAAAGTAAATCAGGCTGCTGGTCCAGCTTTAACCGAAGCATTGAATAAGTTGAAGGCCTGTGAAACGGCTAAAACAGAAGCGTTGAAAGGCAAGGTAGTTTGTGATCAAGCCCTAACTGAAGCGAAGTTGAAAGCAACTGAAGCAGATAAAAAAGCTGCTGAGGCAATGACAAAAAATAAGGCTTGTGAAAATGAATTGGTGGTTCTTAAAGATAAATGCAAGAAAGATGCAGATATCGCCGCCACTGAAGCATTGAAAAACAAACAACAAGTAGATAATCAGAAAAAGAAAATTGATTCCTTGATGGCCGAAATCGCCAAGAAAAATGCGGTGATTACAGCCAAAGAAGTGAAAGAAAATCAATTGAATGATGAAATCAATCGATTGAAAAATACCCAGGGCGTTCCTTGTGATAAGCAAATGAAATTGGGCGATTCATTGTTGGCAGTTGAGCGATTAAAGAATCAAACGGTAGCTGCGGAATTGTCGAAAACCAAGAGCTTGTTAACTGCCTCTGAAGCGAAGAATTTGGAGAAAGACAAACAGATTTTGGATTTGCAGAACAAGTTGTTGGAAGCGCAGAAAGCGAAGTTGGCATCGGATAACAAGGTGTTGGATTTGCAGAAGCAATTAACCACTTTGGGCGAGCAAAATGCCATTAACAAGAAGTGCTGCGACGATAAAACGGCAGAATTGAATGCTGAAAAAGCAAAGAATGCCACATTAACGGCGGAGGTAAACAATTTGAAAAACCAAGTAACCGTGTTGCAGAATACAAAGGCATCGTTGGAAGAGCGATTGAAGAATCAAATTGCTTGCGAAGATTGCACACCTTACAAAACCAAAGCCGCGGCATTGGAGAAAGATTTGGCTGCTGCCAATGCGAAAATTGCCGCTATGGCTGCTGAGAAGAAAGCATGTGAAGACAAGTTAACGGTTGCACAAAATACCATTACTTCTTTGAATGCTACTATCGCCAAATTACAAGCAGAGAAAAAGGCATGTGAAGACAAATTGGCTGCAGCTACGGGTACTTCAACCGGCGAAGATTGCACACCTTACAAGAATAGAATCACAGCATTGGAAAAAGAATTGGCAACTACCAAAGCGTCTTTGGATGCGGAAGTGGCCAAAGGCAAAGCATTGGAGCAAAAATTAGCGGGTTGTATTGATAAGGCAACTTTGGACAAAGCCTTGGCTGATTTGGATGCTGCCAATAAAAAAGCGGCAGATTTGGATGCGAAATTGAAAGCAAGTGAAGCGGCCAAAGCAAAGGCATTAGTCGATTTGGATGCTGCCAACAAAACAATCGCCGATCTTCAAGAGAAATTAAAGAATTGCGGCAGTTCAACCACATCGAGCTGCGATTGTGATGCTTTGAATGCGCAAATTGCTCAGTTGAAATTGGATTTACA
The DNA here is from genome assembly GCA_021151535.1 of Sphingobacteriia bacterium. Classification (GTDB taxonomy): domain Bacteria; phylum Bacteroidota; class Bacteroidia; order NS11-12g; family UBA955; genus JAGKXC01. The sequence continues at coordinate 12,248 of JAGKXC010000052.1, forward strand.
AAGCAAGCAAAATGCGTACGACGCGATCATGGCGGAATACCAAGATTGCTTGAATACCACCAAAACGTTGAAGAGTCAATTGAAAGACTGTCAGGATAAATTATCTGCGGGTTCATCTACTGCTGCGGCTGACTTACAGGCGGCGAAGGATGAAATTAGCAAATTGAAGTCTACAATTGCGCAATTGAACAGTGAATTGGCCAATGCCAACGCATCGATTGCAGATTTGAATGAGCAATTGAAAACTTGCGATAGCAATACCCAAACGGTAAAAGATCAGTTGGCGGCAAAAACGGCGGAAGCAAGTAATTTGTTGGCTCGTTTGCGACAGATGGAAGCGCAGTTGAATGATTGTAATGCCAAATTGAAGAAGTGCTTGGAATCGGCTCCACCAGCGCCGGCTGATAGCACTGGAGGCAATTAACGATAAAGATTTTAGCCTAATTAAAATTGAATAGGCAATTACAAAAGCCCTTGTAGAATTTCTTCAGGGG
>JAGKXC010000168.1 GCA_021151535.1 Sphingobacteriia bacterium
GTTCCCACATTGTGCGATGCCCCCAATTTAGATCCTTTTGGATCTTGTAGGGTTTGTAGCGTAGATGTTGCCTTGGTAGAAGACGGTCCAACCAAAACACAGGCTTCTTGTCATACACCAGTGATGCCAGGATCTTATATTTATCCTAATTCCGATCAAGTTAAAAAACTGCGAAAAAACATTGTGGAATTGGTATTAACAGACCATCCATTAGATTGTTTAACCTGCGAAGTAAATAACAATTGCGAATTACAAACTGTAGCCGCTGAAGTGGGAATCCGCGATGTAAGATATCCTGAAGGCAAAAACCACTTGGATAGAAAAAAGGATTTAAGTCATCCTTATATGACTTCCGATTTCTCCAAATGCATTAACTGTTTCCGATGTGTAAGAGCTTGTGATGAAGTTCAAGGACAGTTGGTATTGAGTATGGCTGGAAGAGGATTCGATAGCCATATTGTAAAAGGCCAGGAGCAATCTTTCTTTGATTCTGATTGTGTAAGTTGTGGAGCCTGTGCTCAGGCCTGCCCAACCTCAGCCATCAGTGATATTTTCGAATCAAAATCTGTTGCTTATGATGAAAAAGTGAGAACCATTTGCACTTACTGTGGTGTAGGTTGCAACTTGGAAGTGGCAGTTAAAAATGGTGAGGTAAAATCCATTCAAGCACCCTATGATGCGGCAGTAAATGTTGGACATACATGCTTAAAAGGCAGATTTGCTTTTGGATTCTACAACCATCCCGATCGGATTAAATCGCCCATGATTCGCAAAAATGGCGAACTTGTAGCGGTAAGTTGGGATGAAGCTTATGATTTCATCGCCAATGAATTAAATAGAATTAAAAAACAACATGGCCCAGATGCCATCAGTGCGGTTTCTTCTGCGCGATGCACCAACGAGGAAAACTATTTGATGCAAAAGTTCATGCGTGCTGTTATTGGCACCAATAATGTTGACAGTTGCGCCAGGGTTTGTCACTCCCCTACTGCTTTGGGCATGCAACGTACATTTGGTACAGGTGCGGCCACCAATTCCATCATTGATCTAAAATACACAGATTGTATCATGGTTATTGGAGCGAATCCCACAGCGGGCCACCCTGTAACTGGCGCAAAATTCAAACAGCACGCCATGAAGGGTAAAACCACGATTGTGATTGACCCAAGAAGAACAGAATTAGCCAATTACGCGCATTACCACCTTCAATTAAGACCAGGCACTAACGTGGCATTGTTGAACATGATGTTATACTACATCATCTCTGAAGGATTGGAAGACAAGCAGTTCATTGAAAATAGAACCGAAGGTTATGACGAGTTCAAAGCGGGAATATTATCGCAAAACTTGGATGAATTAGAAGCCATTACTGGTGTAGATCGCAAATTGGTACGTGAAGCATCTATTGCCTATGCTTCCGCGAAAAATGCGATGAGCTTCCATGGATTGGGTGTTACCGAGCACTCACAAGGAACTTACACAGTAATGTTGATTGCAGATTTGGCGATGATAACCGGAAATATTGGTCGCCGAGGCGTTGGTGTGAATCCGTTACGCGGACAAAACAACGTGCAGGGCGCAGCAGATATGGGTTGCCAACCTCATCAAGGTGCTGGATATTTGGATGTTACCAACGACCAAAACCATGCATTATACGAGGCCTATTACGGTGCTAAATTACCCAAACATATTGGCTATAAAATTCCCCAAATGTACGACGCTGCATTAACGGATAAATTAAAAGCGATGTGGGTTATTGGTGAAGATATGGCACAAACAGATCCAAATACGCAGCATGTTGTAAATGCAATTAGCAAATTGGAGTTGTTTGTAGTTCAAGAATTGTTCATGACGGAAACAGCGAAATTGGCAACTGTAGTTTTACCTGGAGCTTCTTTCCTTGAAAAGAGTGGAACATTCACCAACGGTGAGCGCAGAATCCAGAAGGTTCAAAAAGTAGTTGAACCTTTGGTTGGAACCAAACCGGATGGCCAAATTTTGGTTGATATCATGAATAAAATGGGCTATTCACAAGCGGATTACAATCCTGATACCCTGTTGCAGGAAATTTCTGGTATTGTTCCTTTCTTTGAAGGTGTTAAATGGAAAGAATTGGGAGTCAATGGAAAGCAATGGCCAGTAAATAAAGCGGGCGAAGGCACAGAAATATTGCATACAGAATCATTCAAGTTAGGCCGTGGTAAATTTATTGGCAACAAATTCAAGGAGTCTGCAGAAATCATCGCCCATGGAAAAGATTTCCCGTACATTATCACAACCAACAGAGAATTAGAGCATTACAATTGCGGTGCAATGACGCGTCGTACGAACAATGCGAAAATTTTATCGGAAGATGTTTTACTGATTTGCCAGGAGGATGCGATGAAACATCAAATTGAAGATGGCGATATGGT
>JAGKXC010000053.1 GCA_021151535.1 Sphingobacteriia bacterium
CCGGAAGTAACTTGAGCTGTAATTCCGCCAATACTAAACAATCCTCCAATAATCAATGAAGAATACATGCCCAATTTTTTCAAAAAGTTGGAAACAAAGTGTTTATTTGATTTCATGGATTTCATGGTTACTGGCGATATATGAAGGTTGATTCTATCTTATTCCCACTCAATGGTTGCAGGGGGCTTACTACTGATATCGTAAACTACACGGTTAATTCCTCTAACTCGATTGATGATAGCATTGCTGATTTGTGCGAGTATTTCATAAGGAATGTGCACCCAATCTGCGGTCATACCATCTGTACTTGAAACAGCACGCAAAGCTACTACTTGCTCATAGGTTCTTTCATCACCCATTACACCTACACTTTGTACAGGAAGCAAAATTGCACCAGCCTGCCAAATTTTATTGTACCAACCGGATTCTTTTAAAATATCCATGTAAATGGCGTCTGCTTCTTGCAATAATTTTACCTTTTGCTCGGTAATATCGCCCAAAATTCGAATGCCCAATCCAGGTCCTGGGAATGGATGGCGATGCAAAATTTCATGCGGTAATCCCATCGCATCACCTACTCTGCGAACTTCGTCTTTGAACAAGCTACGCAATGGCTCAATTACCTTCAAATGCATATCCTCAGGAAGACCACCTACGTTATGATGACTTTTGATGGTTGCAGATGGTCCTTTAACACTCACACTTTCAATTACATCGGGGTAAATAGTGCCTTGCGCCAACCATTTTGCATTGGAAATCTTTTTGCTTTCCTCTTGGAAAACTTCAACAAAAACACGGCCAATGGCTTTGCGTTTTTGTTCAGGATCCGTTAGGCCTTCCAAGGCTGTATAAAACTGTTGAGATGCATCAACAGCAAACAAATTCAAATTCAAACTCTCATAAGCCTTTTGCACACTTTCAAATTCATTCTTTCTCAATAATCCGTTGTTGATGAAAATACAGTGCAATTGCTTGCCCAAAGCTTGGTGAAGCAACAATGCGGCAACGGAAGAATCAACACCACCAGACAACCCCAAAATCACTTGGTCATCTCCAACCGTTTGGCGAATCTGAGCAACTGTATCATTGATGAAGTGCCCCGGAGTCCAATCGCCCGAACATCCACAGATGTTGTATGTGAAATTCTTCAACAATTCCAAACCTTCGGTACTGTGATAAACCTCTGGGTGAAATTGAATGCCGAAAGTGGGGTACTCATTTTTGTATTCGAATGCAGCAACCGGAATGCTATCTGTTTTGGCGATGATCGTTGCACCTTCGGGTAACTCCATGATGGTATCACCATGGCTCATCCATACCTGACTTTCTGCACTCAATCCATTCAACAAAGCATTGCTGGAATGGGTAACTTGCATCATGGCTCTGCCGTATTCGCGGTGTTCACTTTTGCTTACAATTCCGCCTTTTGCCTTCGCAAGATACTGTGCACCGTAGCAAACGCCCAAAAGAGGACCTTTCGACATCAAGAAATCCAAATCTACTTGTGGAGCGTCTGTTTCATTCACAGAACAAGGACTACCGGATAAGATAATACCTTTGACATCGCTTCCAATTTCAGGAATATGGTTGAAAGGGTGGATTTCGCAATACACAAACAATTCACGAAGCCTTCTGGCGATTAATTGGGTGTACTGAGAACCAAAATCTAGGATAAGGATTTTTTCGGTCATGTTGAAGCCGCAAATTTACGGGAAATTATGCTCTTTTTGCCGAAAAATATGGCAAACTACCGATTATTGGCGATGGGTTTTAGAAATAATGTTCTTAGGAAGATTAAGAACCGCGAAGTGGTTGCGATTACTTAATGTTTTAACCCTAGTTGCCGAGTAAATTCTATTCGGCAGGGATGTTCAAATGCTTTTTCAAAATCCAGCAAACAGCGTTACAAGTTCGTTGAATGATCTGTTCTCGGTTGCCAAATAAGCGTAATTTAGTTACCGTCAATTCACCATTGAAATCCACTCCAACATAAACCAAACCTACTGGTTTTTCATCTGTTCCTCCTGTGGGTCCAGCGATTCCCGTTGTGGAAATTCCCAATTGAACCTTCATTTTTGATCGAATTCCACTTGCCATCATGCCCGCACAAGGTTCGCTCACTGCGCCAAATTCTTCAATCACCGATGTTGGAACACCCAATTCTTGCTCTTTGATTTCATTAGCGTAAGCAATTAAAGAGCCTGGAAAAACCGCGGATATACCAGAAATTTGCATCAAACGATTTGCTACATAGCCGCCAGTACAACTTTCGGCAGTAGAGAAGGAGATGTTGTTTTTCAAAAGATATTGTGCAATGAATTGAGTAGGTTCTTGGTCTCCAATACAAAAAATATCATCGCCCAACTCCGATATTAGTTTTTGGAAATAATGATTAAACTCCGATTCAGTTACATCGCCATTTTTAGCAGTTAATCGAAGTTTAACCATATTGAAACTGGGCAAATAGGCTAACCCCAAATTCTCCGGTAAGTGCAGCTCAAATGATTCCAGCCTATTAGACAGTAGACTTTCAGGAATCTGCAATGTTATGAGTGTTTTATGAAGTCTTTTTTGTAGTTTGAATCGCTCAATTAACCTAGGAATTACCTGGTTTTCAATCAAATGATACACTTCATTCGGAACACCAGGAAGTGAAACAACAATGCCTTTTTCATTTTCTAACCACATTCCCGGAGCTGTACCTACTTCATTCATTAAAGTGGTGGCAGTTTCTGGCAAATCGGCTTGCATGAGATTCAACGATAATAATTTTCTGCCTCTTTCTGCAAACATTCGCTCCAAATGTGCAACCACCGCAGGATCCTGTTTTAATTCACAGTTGAAATAGGTACACAATGTTTTTTTTGTTATGTCATCTTTGGTTGGACCCAATCCCCCAGTAACAATGAGAATTTGCGATTGTTGCTGCGCTGCCAACAATGCTTCTAAAATTTCAGTTTCTTGATCTGAAACTGCTGTTTTTTTAGCAATAGAAATACCTAATTCCATAAACTTTTGGCCAATCCAAGCACTGTTGGTATCGATGGTTTGACCCATCAATAATTCATCGCCAATGGTAATAATTTCTGCTCGCATAGGATTTAATAGGTGGAATGATTGTGCAAAGGTACTTATCTGTACTGAATTGCTTCTATTAACTTTGTGGGCTTAACAAAGGAATTTCAAGTATGCATTTTTTTTGAAATGCCTAGTAATTTCTTTGCATAAAACAGAACCATGCAGAATAACCACATTGTAATATTTACAGATGGCGCGGCCTTAGGGAATCCTGGACCTGGGGGGTATGGTGCCGTTTTAATGTATGGGCAACACAGAAAAGAGTTATCAGATGGTTATCGCCTTACAACCAACAATCGCATGGAATTGTTGGCGGTAATTATGGCCTTGAAAAATATCAAAGTACCTGGTATTGAAATTCATGTGTATACCGATAGCAAATATGTTTGCGATGCCGTGGAGAAACGATGGATTTATGGTTGGAGGGCCAAAGGTTGGGCGAAAGTGAAAAATGTAGATTTATGGCAAATGTTTTTTCCACTGTTTGAGCAGTTGAAGCCAAAGTTTCATTGGGTGAAAGGACATGCGGGCATAGTTGAAAATGAAAGGTGTGATTTTCTTGCTACGTCAGCGGCACAAGCCAAACCGGTTAAAATTGATACGGGTTACGAGAACTTAAGAGATAACGGACCCTTGCTGTAATAACGCTTTTGCATTGGCAATGGCTGCCTCAGAAGGATTTTTGCCGCTTAACATCGTTGCCAATTCCACTACACGATCTGTATCACTTAATTTTCGCACTTTTGTTTCAGTTGTTTCTCCAACATTGGATTTATATACGAACAACTGTTGATGCCCGGATGCCGCCACTTGAGGTAAGTGAGTAATGGCGATGATTTGTTGTTTTTCGCCCTGCTTCTTCATCATTTTTCCCAATTTAGAAGCCACTTCACCACTTACTCCAGTATCCGCTTCATCATAAATGAGCGTAGGTAAGGAAAGTTTTTCTGCAATAATGTTACGAATACAGAAATTCAATCGCGATAATTCACCTCCCGATGCTGCTTTATTCAGTGATAATAACGGCATGCCTTTGTTGGCAGAAAACAAATATTGAATTTCATCCAAGCCAAATTTATGCGGTTCAATGGGTTGAATATTAATTTGTAGGGTGGCAAATGGAATTTCTAATCCTTGTAAATCTTTTTGAATCAAATCTATAAAAGATGGAATAGAAGCCTTGCGTTTTTCACTGATTTTGGATCCTAAATCCAAAACTTCTTTCCAAATAAGGGTGATTTCGGTTTCTAATTCCGCAATTTCAGCCTCTAAATCGCTGCTCTGTTGGAAGGTACCGCTCAATTGTTCTTGTATGGCGATAAGTTCTGCACCCGTATTTACATGGTGCTTTCTCAATAGCACTTGAAGTTGATTATAACGTTGCTCCAATTGTGCCAATTGTTCTGGGTCTGTATGTGTTTTTTGACTTTGAGCATCGAATTCACGCCCCAAATCTTTGGTTTCTAAAGCCAATGAATCAATTCTATCAATGAATCCCTGAAGCTCTGAAGAAATACTACCAAAATGTTTGATTTCCTGTTTAATATTATTCAATTGATTGATAACCGATAGCTCGGAATCTGAAAGCAAATAAGCTGCCTTAGCAAATGAACTAGCAATGTCTGCGGCATTGGATAAAACTTTTATTTGCTGCTCAATATCAATTTCTTCTCCTGCAACAGGTTGGAAGTTTTGCAATTCCTCTAATAGAAATTGTTGGAAATCTGATTCTTTTTGATTTTGCTCAATTTGTTTTCTTTTTTGAAAAAACTGAGATTCAAGCTTTTTTACTGTTTGAAATTTTAATTGATAAATTTTTAGCTCGGGCAATACGCCAGCAAAAGCATCCAATGCTTTTACTTGTTCTATGTTTTCAAGAATTTGTAAGGTGCTGTGTTGACTATGTATTTCAAACAATTGTTCGCCTAAAAGCTTCAATTCTCCTACAGGAACGGGGGAATCATTAACAAATGCTCTGGATTTTCCGTTGGGAAGCCATTCACGCCTAACAACTGTGTTTATTTCGAAATCCCAATTGTTTTCTTCAAATAGAGATTCCAAGGATAATCCACTTAATGTGAAATGACCTTCAATAATGCATTTTTCATCTTTATTGGGAATGGCAGATAAATCAGCTCTTTCACCTAATAATAAACCCAATGCGCCCAATAATATACTTTTACCCGCACCTGTTTCACCGGTTATGGAAGTGAAACCGGATTGAAAATCCAAATCCAATTCTTTGATTAAGGCATAATTTTTTACGGATAAGTGTTGAATCATTTTAGGGCGATTATTAACGTGTGATGATGTGGTTTAATGTCCACAAATTGTCTTCAATGTCTTTCTTGTGTTCAATGGCATCTTTAAATGGTGTAAACTGTATTTCCCTGTTTACTACCCCCACAGCTTCGTTTCTATGTCCTTCAAGTAAGGCCTTTACTGCGTGGGCGCCAATTCTCGATGCTAGAATTCTATCATTTGATGATGGTTTTCCACCGCGTTGAATATGACCTAAAATAGTAACTCTACAGTCAGTATCTGGGTATATTTCTTGAAAACGCTTAGCAATATCGTAGGCATGACCTTCTGTTTCACCTTCGGCAACTACAAAAATGGAGAATTCTTTTTTTCTGTTCTTCGATTGGTAAAAATTTACGATTTCTTCGAATTCATTTTCTCTTTCAGGGATGAAAATTCCTTCTGCACCACCTGCAAGACCTGCATGCAGGGCGATATGTCCCGAATGACGGCCCATTACTTCTATAAAGAAAACTCTGTTGTGGGATTCTGCGGTATCTCTAATTTTATCAATGGCATCAACCGCAGTGTTGATAGCTGTATCATAGCCAATTGTGTAATCAGTACCCCATAAATCGTTATCAATGGTACCAGGACAACCCATAGAAGGGATTCCATATTCTTTTTCAAAAATCATAGCCCCAGTGTAAGTACCGTTACCACCAATGCAAACCAGACCTTCAATGCCTTGTTTTTGCAAATTTTCAAATGCCATTTTTCGCCCTTCTGGCGTCATGAAATCTTTGCTTCTTGCGGTTTTCAATACCGTACCACCATATTGAATAATATTTGCAACACTGCTTGCAGAAAGTTGCTTGATATCGTTTTCAATTAAACCTTGGTATCCCCGAGAAATACCAAACACCTCTACATCAAAATGCACACAGGCACGAACAACGGCTCGAATACAAGCATTCATGCCTGGAGCGTCGCCACCGGAAGTTAAAACAGCTATACGTTTCACGATTTACAAAAGAAACTAATTTTATGTTGCGAAATTCAATAAAAAACCCCGCGTATGCGGGGTTTTTGCAACATTTTATTAAGATTTTTTTCTTATGAGTGTGTTACTTACTCAAATTGAATTAATTATCGATCTTTTTATAAGAAAACTCAATATAATCATTGTGGTTACCAGCTGCTGGATTATCCACCAAATCAGTAATTTTAATGATATACAAGTTGAATGGTAAGTCTTGACCAGTTTTAACCAAGTAAACATCATTGATTGCCAAATTTGTAACTTTGGTTACGGCACTAGCTGAATTGTTTTTCCAAAGGTTGTAAAGAGAAGTAGTTGTGGTTGCGATTGTGAAATCGTTGGAAGTTAATTTAACGAATTTTGTTCCGTTACCAGAACCCCAAGACTTCGAGAATTGTGCATCGCCAGTAACTGTCATGTCTAACAAATCTTTCTTCTTTGGATCGATGTTCGTTGGCATAATTTCAGTGCTGGTTTCTAAATCGTAAGCATTTCCATAAGCGCCATTCAAGGTGTTCCAAACTTTTTGTAACTGTGTGCCAATTAAAGGAACGGTAGCAGGAATAACAGAAATGGTTAAAGAAGTAGCTTTGGTTTTGCCGTTGGCATCGGTTGCAGTGAAAGTAACAACGATTTTATCGTCTACAGATCCCGCGATTCTCTTTGATAAAACGTAAGAAACTGTTTTGCCAGAAACCGAAGTGTCTTGCAATGTAGTAGCCGAAGCACCGTTTGTACTTGAAGTTACAGTGATTTTGCTCAAAGACTCAGAACCTGCTGTTGCAGTGATAGAGAATTTTAACATACTGTCGCTCATGATTTGCATGTCTGCATTCACTAAGCCAGCACCTGCGTTTAAACTAATGCTAGGCTCAGGATTCGCACCGTCGCCACCGCATGAACCTAAAAATGCCAATACAGGCAGAGAAAGGGCCAAAACAAATTTTTTCATGTTCATTGTGTATTATTTAAATGGATTGAAGGCAAAAATCGTAAATCCGCGCATCATTACAAATAAAAATTTAAATTACTTATGCAGACAAATTGTCATCTAAATTGTCATGTGTCCTAAACGGCTAGAAGAATCTGTCGTATTTTGTGTTTTGGCATATTGCTTGTTAATTTGAGAAACGATGTTTAAAAGAGGTAATCAGTTTTTGTTGAATGATCAGGATGGCGATGATTTTGACGACGCGCCAGAGTTTTTGCCACTTTTTTCAAAACAAGAAGAGGATGAAAGCAATCGCATGGAAGTGCCTGAGGAAATGTCTGTTTTGGCCATGCGAAATACCGTTTTATACCCAGGCGTAATCATTCCCATCACTGTTGGAAGAGATAAATCAATCAAACTGATAAAAGAAGCCAATAAAAAAGATAAGAGTATCGTTGTTGTTGCGCAGAAGAATCCGGAAGTAGAAGATCCTTCATCTGATGATTTATTTAAAATCGGTACTTTGGCGCATATCATTCGTTTAATGCGCATGCCCGATGGGAGTTCAACGGTAATTATCCAAGGAAAACGCAGGGTTCAAATTCACGAATTTACCCAAACCGATCCGTTCTTTAAAGCCAAAGTGGCTCAGTTTCCAGATGCTGATGACATCAGCAACGACAAGGAATACAATGCTATAATTGATTCGATTAGGGATATTTCTCAGAAGATTATCAATTTGGCGCCAAACATTCCTTCCGAAGCGGCAATTGCGCTGAAAAACATTGATTCTTCTACCTTTTTGGTGCATTTTGTAGCTTCTAATCTAAACATAACACTTGCTGAAAAACAAGCCATTTTAGAAAATGGAAGCGCCAAATTGCGTGCAACTGAAGTATTAACCTATGTTACCAAAGAGTTACAATTGTTGGAATTGAAGGATCAAATCCAAAATAAAGTTAGGAACGATCTTGATAAACAACAAAAAGAATATTTCCTTCAGCAGCAAATCCGTGCTATTCAAGAAGAGTTAGGAGGCGAAACTCCTGATAAAGAAGTGCAGAATTTGCGTGAAAAAGGAAATGCCAAACTTTGGCCAAAACATATTCACGAGCATTTCAATAAAGAGTTGGATCGCTTGATGCGCGTAAATCCAGCATCGCCCGATTACTCCGTAGGATTGAATTATGTTCAATTGATGTTGGACCTTCCTTGGGATAATTACACCAACGATAATTTTGATATCAAACACGCCCAAGAGGTTTTCGATGAAGACCATTTTGGATTGGAAAAAGTTAAAAAACGGATCATCGAATACCTCGCCGTATTGAAACTCAAAGGCGATATGCGCAGTCCTATTATTTGTCTTTACGGCCCTCCAGGTGTAGGTAAAACATCTTTGGGCAAAAGTATTGCTAGGGCCCTGGGACGTAAATATGTGCGCATGAGCTTGGGAGGTTTGCATGATGAAGCTGAAATTCGCGGTCATAGAAAAACATATATTGGTGCTATGCCAGGTAGGGTGCTTCAGAATTTGAAAAAATCTGGATCGTCTAATCCCGTTTTTGTATTGGATGAAATTGATAAATTGGGAAGAGATTTTCGGGGCGATCCATCTAGTGCGATGCTTGAAGTGCTTGATCCTGAGCAAAATACAACCTTCTACGATAACTATCTTGAACTAGATTATGATCTTAGCAAAGTTTTGTTTGTAGCTACTGCGAATTCATTGGATTCCATTCAACCTGCTTTATTAGACAGGATGGAAATTATTGAAATTCAGGGTTATAGTTTGGAAGAAAAAGTTCAGATCGCTAAAAAATATTTGGTACCTAAACAACGCAAAGCACATGGTTTAAAGGCTGCACAATTTAAAATTTCAGATAAAGCCTTAGAAGTTTTGATTGAGCAATATACCCGTGAAAGCGGTGTAAGGAGTTTGGATAAACGTGTGGCAGCTTTGGCAAGATCAATAGCCAAATCTGTAGCTATGGATGAAGAAATAAAAAAATCGATCTCCGAAGCCGATGTTGAACGCATTTTGGGAAATGAAAAAATGGAGCCAGAAATGTATGAAGACAATGAAACGGCTGGCGTAGTTTCTGGATTGGCTTGGAGTCCCATGGGAGGATCGGTTTTGTTTGTAGAAAGCAAATTGGTCCCCGGAAAAGGTGGATTACAAATCACCGGTCAGTTGGGCGATGTAATGAAAGAAAGTGTTATGCTGGCTCGATCCTACATTAAAGCCCATTCGGAATATTTGGATATCGACCATAGGGTATTTGATCATTGGGATGTGCACGTGCATTTTCCAGCTGGAGCAATTCCCAAAGATGGGCCCAGCGCAGGTATCGCCATTTTAACCAGTTTGGCATCCTTGTTTACGCAAAGAAAGGTTAAATCCAAATTAGCAATGACAGGTGAAATTACCTTAAGAGGAAAAGTGCTTCCCGTTGGAGGAATTAAAGAAAAAATGCTGGCTGCAAAGCGTGCCGGTATTACGCAAGTAATTTTGTGCGAACAAAATAGGAAAGATGTAGAAGATATTGAGCAAAAATATTTGAAAGGTGTTGGATTTGTTTACGTTAGCAACATGTTGCAAGTACTGGATTTGGCGGTAACAAATAAACCTGTTAAATCACCTATCGATTTGTTAAAGCCAGTACTCGAAGTAGAACAAAAAGCAAAGAGCTAACTTGCAATGGCTAATGCTGAATCAACTATATTTGTTACCATATGATTTTTAAGAAGATTTGGACTTATCTCACATTTCGCAAAAGCGAAGGTCCTAGCAATTTGAATATCAAGATGATGCATGGAATGAACCGCATTTCCTTGTTGATGTTTGTGGTGGCTTTGGTGATGATGGTGGTAAAATTCTGCAAGTAATTTGCGGCAAAGATTCTTAGCCATGAAGTTGCTTAAATCTCTGTTTTTCGGGGCGATGTTTTTGCCTATTTATGCAAATGCACAACACATCGAAAATGTTAAGCTTACCCAACGCATCGCCGATGTAGAGCAACAGCAACTTTTACAGGTTTTACCCTTGTTTCAACTGATTGATGCAACCGTTCATCAACCCATTGATTTGAGTGCAGATAACGGACTGGAGAAATTGCAAACTGCCAAATTGGTTCTTCCAAAGGATATCAATAACGGAATACATGCTTATGGATTTGTGTATCACCAACACCAAAATGGATTGTTTCCAAATCATACTTTGATTATGGTTGAACGACCTGCGAATCTGCAAACCATGAAGTCTAGGGTTTGGGTAGATTCGGATAATGATTTTGATTTAACCAATGATTCAGCCTATGTTTTTTATCCCAATCAACCATTAGTTATACAAACGGATAAAGATCCTACCGGATATGCTGTTGAGCTGTCGATTTTTCAAAAAACGCAACTAACATCGATTCAAACTTTATATGAATCAGCTATTTCTATGATCAAACAAGATCGGGTGTTTTTTGGAGTAAAACATAGTTTTAGAGAAAAACGCTTGAACACTTGGGTAGGAATTCAAATCATTGGAAATGATACCATTTATTGGGGTTTGAAAGATATTAATTCCAATGGTAAATTCAATGATATAGGTACTGATTTAATAGTTATAGCCAATTCTATAGATCGATTTGAATTGGAAAATGCCAAACCCTATATGCCTGGTCAGCAATTGGTATGGTTGGGCAGGAGATTTCAATTACTGGGTTTCGATGCCAATGTGCAACAAATTCAGTTGAGAATTATGAGTGGCAGAATTACCCGTAAGCAAAAAAGAGAATCTAAAAGCTTGTTGATCGGTCAGAAAATGCCAAGATTCCGTTTCTGTAAAATTGTTGAAAAGAAAGCAGTTAAATTTGGTGAGGAAAAGCAAGAATCTCATCGCCAGAAAGAAGAAATAAAGAAAGCGCCGAAGAAGGAAAGGGAAGGGGCGAAAAAACGACGTTTAGCGCGGGAAAATCGCAAAAAAGTACACCGCACGTCTTTTTATTCTTTAAAAAAGAAAAAAGGTGTGAGAACCTTGGTTGTGATTTGGAATGCATTTGATAACCAATGGAATGAGGATTCAACGCTAATTCATCAGTTGGCTAGGGTGAAAAGTGATTCTTTTCAAGTGGTAATGCTCAATTACGGTGGGAGTGGGAGATATGTGTATCGATATAATAAAACCTACGACATATTTGCAAAACAAGGCTTTTTAACATCTGAATTGATTGAATTATTAAAAGTTCAAACTATGCCGCAATTCATTTTGTTAGATGATAAATTTAAGATTGTGGAAATGAATCCGGATTTGGAGTCATTGTTGAAGACGGAAAAGTCTAGAAAAGTTAGACCAGTTACGGAAGTGCTGCCATTTTAAGATTTTTTGAAATAGTAGGCAACAATTTCGGAGGTGATTTACGTCTGTAAGTCGTTGAAATTGTGGATAAAGTGAAAGTTTTTCAGATTTTATTAACATTTTAACATTAAACTATTTAAATTTGTGCCCTATGAATAGAACTGCATTATCAGTTATCCTCATTATTCTTCTGTTGGCTTCCTTAGGCGGGAATACCTTTTTGTACATGGAGAAAATGTCTGCCGACGAGCAGATTAAAGAAAAATTAGCCATTGCTAACTCTAAAGATTCATTGCAAAAAGCGTTGAATCAGATGGAAGATTCATTGAACATGGTAATTCAAACTTTCCAAGATGAAAACAAGACATTGATTTTAAAAGTGGAAGAGTTGGAGAGTGACAAAAACCCTAAAGTTGTTGCGGCGATGCAGCAGATTTACTACTTGCGTAGACAAATTGCCAATGCGGGAACTTCAGGAAGTGGAAGTGGTAGCACAGCAGAATATAACGGTCCTTCAAAAGGTGGAAAAGGCAGCAAATCAAATAATCCTAAAATGGAAGATTTGAGAAAGCAATTGGAAGAAGCCAAGAAGAAAGTAGCTGAATTGATGGCTCAAATTGAAGCGTTAACCAAAGAGAAAGATGATTATTTAACTCAATTAAATACAGAAAAGACTGCAAGAGCAACCTTGGAATCTGAGAATATTGAATTGAAAGATCGTTTGGAGCGTGGCGCTCGCCCTCAGTTTGGAGCTTTGTTGGTTACTGGATTGGTAGATAAGAAGGGCGTAATGCAGCCAAGCGCTAAGGCGAAGAGCGTAGCCAAATTGCAAGTAAATTTCGATGTATTGGAGAATCCTTTGGTAACTCAACCTATCGATGAAGAGGTGATTATTAGAATCATTGATCCAAATGGTAATGTATTGTCAACTACCAACGCTAGATTAACCGATAAGAGCAAGGTAACTTCATTAAAGCAGAATATCACTTTTGACGGTGGT
The DNA here is from genome assembly GCA_021151535.1 of Sphingobacteriia bacterium. Lineage (GTDB taxonomy): Bacteria > Bacteroidota > Bacteroidia > NS11-12g > UBA955 > JAGKXC01. The sequence goes on from JAGKXC010000053.1 coordinate 12,641, forward strand.
TTGCAAAAAGTGAAATGGTCTTTCCCTGATAAGGGTACATTAACTGGCAAATTGGAAAAAGGAAAGTATATC
>JAGKXC010000054.1 GCA_021151535.1 Sphingobacteriia bacterium
ATCCCTGTAAATGCTTCTGAGTTGAGCAATGGTATGTACTTCGTACGTATCCAAAGCGGAGACAAAGTAGTTACCAAGAAATTGAATATCAGCAAGTAACGTAAAAAAGCCTTCAAAGGTGTGAAACAGCACCTGGTATTAAGGATATAATTATTAGAAGGGCTACCCAGTGGGTAGCCCTTCTTGTTTGTTATCAATGACAATTTGTACCGAATTTCATCGCCAGAAAAATAAAAGAGTAAGTAAAAATACCGATTTGTCAGTATTTCTGCCATTCCGTCACAACTGCTTCCAAAAAAATGCCTTGGTATAACAATTGATAAAAATGGGAAAACACATTTACCATGAGCAAAATCATAGGAATCGATTTAGGAACAACCAACAGTTGCGTTGCGGTATTAGAAGGTAACGAACCGGTTGTAATTGCAAACAGCGAAGGTCGTAGAACAACACCTTCTATTGTGGCTTTCATGGACAACGGAAATGGCGAGCGCAAGGTAGGTGATCCCGCAAAACGTCAGGCGATTACCAACCCAAGACATACCATTCAGTCCATCAAACGTTTTATGGGTGAGAAGTATTCCAATGTTTCAACTGAAATTGGTCGTGTACCTTATTCAGTAATTAAAGGCGATAACGACACTCCACGCGTGGAAATTGGCGATCGCACATATACTCCTCAAGAAATTTCAGCAATGGTACTTCAAAAGATGAAGAAAACTGCTGAAGATTATTTGGGCATGGAAGTTACCCGTGCGGTAATTACTGTTCCTGCATATTTCGATGATGCGCAACGTCAGGCAACCAAAGAAGCTGGTGAAATCGCTGGTTTGAAAGTTGAACGTATTATCAACGAGCCCACTGCAGCGGCGTTGGCTTATGGATTAGATAAAAAGAACGATGATATGAAAATTGCCGTTTACGATTTAGGTGGCGGTACATTTGATATTTCCGTTCTTGAATTGGGCGATGGTGTATTTGAAGTAAAAAGCACTAATGGCGATACACACTTAGGTGGAGACGACTTCGACCAAGTGATTATCGATTGGTTGGCCGATGAGTTCAAAAACGAGGAAAACATCGATTTGCGCAAAGATCCAATGGCGCTTCAACGTTTAAAAGAAGCAGCAGAAAAAGCAAAAATTGAATTATCTGCTTCGCCAGAAACAGATATTAACTTGCCTTACATCACTGCGGTAGACGGAGTTCCTAAGCACTTGGTTAGAAAACTTAGCCGTTCTAAATTTGAGCAATTGGCGCATAGCTTGATCCAACGTACATTGGAACCTTGTAAAAAGGCGTTGGCTGACGCTAAAATGTCACCTTCTGATATTGATGAAGTTATCTTGGTTGGTGGATCTACGCGTATTCCTGCCATCCAAAAGTTGGTTGAAGATTTCTTCGGAAAATCACCAAGCAAAGGTGTTAATCCTGATGAAGTTGTTGCCGTAGGTGCTGCAATTCAGGGTGGCGTTTTAACAGGTGAAGTAAAAGACATTTTGTTGTTAGATGTTACTCCTTTGAGTTTGGGTATCGAAACCATGGGCAGTGTGATGACAAAAATGATTGAATCAAACACAACCATTCCTACCAAGAAAACTGAAACTTTCTCTACTGCGGCAGATAATCAGCCATCTGTAGAAATCCATATCCTTCAAGGGGAAAGACCTATGGCAAGTGACAACAAAACTATCGGAAGATTTATCTTGGATAGCATCCCTCCTGCCCCACGCGGTGTTCCACAAATTGAAGTTACTTTCGACATTGACGCCAACGGTATTTTGAATGTAAGTGCAAAAGACAAGGCAACAGGCAAAGAGCAAAAGATTCGTATTGAAGCAAGTTCTGGCTTGAGCAAGGAAGAGATCGAGAAAATGAAAAAAGAGGCTGAAATGAATGCTGATGCTGATAAAGCGCGCAAGGAAGAAGCCGATAAAGTGAATGCAGCTGATCAATTGGTATTCTCAACTGAAAAACAATTGAAGGAGTATGGCGATAAAATTCCAGCAGAGAAAAAAGCTACCATTGAAGCGGCCAACGATCGCTTGAAGAAAGCCGTTGCTGAGAAAAATTTCGCTGAAATGGAATCTGCTTCTACAGAATTGAACAACGCTTGGCAGGCGGCATCTCAAGACATGTACAATGCAACTGGTGGAAATCCAGGCGACATGGGCGGAGATCCTAGCCAAGGTGCAAATGCAGGCGGAGACGCTGGAAGCAAAGGCGCTGATGAAGTTCAGGATGTAGACTTCGAAGAAGTTAAATAATTATAAAATATCTTACATGAAAGGGCCGCCTGTGGGTGGCCCTTTTTTTTAACCACTGTTTATCATTTACTTTGCAATACTCCTAACAATACTGCTTAAACCATGTCTTCTTCAGAAAACAAATCGCCCAAAAAATCAGATATTAAAAAAATCTTTATTGCTTTTGCAGTAGTGGTAGCTGCAATTGGCGGATATTATTCTGGTAAATGGCGCGATGAAAATTATACTACTAATGAAAATACTGAAAACGAAGTCATTGCCAACAAAATTATTGGCGATACAGTTGTACCAGTAGATTTGGGCGATACTGCCAAAATGGATTTGATGGGCAAAGATTCTTTGCGTATGATGCAAGCTTTTCAATTGGCGGCAAATCGTTATGCAAAGGCATACTTGGCAAAAAACGCAGGAATTTGTGCGGAATATGCCATTCCTGCTATGGTTAAAGCTTACAAAGGGGAAGAAAACTACAAATTCAAATTGCAACAATATTTTCAGGCAGACCCGATTCAACCAGAGAGAATTGTAGCAGGTCCTATCGATCGCATTGGTGTGAAGTTAGACAAAGAAGGTTATGGCTATGGTTGGTATTGTATTATGCCTGTAAGACGTTATCTTTCTCAGAACGGCAGGAAGGTTGTTGACATCCAATATATGGCCGGACAAACCCTTGACGAAGGGAAAAAGATCTATTTCATTGACATAACTGGGATGCCCTTGGGGAAAATTCAGATGTTGATGCCTGATATAGATTGCATCATTAAGCCTAACGAAGTTGTAGGGCAATAAAAAAACCGCCCAGAGGGCGGTTTTCACTTAAATCTATTAAACGTTAACGAAAGCAAAATCGCTTCGCTAACTTCCGCTCTACTTAGCAGTAGTTAAACGCATTTTTCTACGGGTGGTTTTCTCTTGTTTTTCTTCATCGAAGGCCGCAATACCTGTGATGGCTTGGTCTACCAAGATTCTTCCGCAGTTTTCGCAATCAATGATACGGTAGTGAGCACGGATATCCGAATGACGTTGTGGTGGAATTTTGCTAAAGCAACCACCGCAAGAACTACGAATAATCGGTGCTACTGCGATACCATTGCGCATATTTGTGCGAATTCTGCCGTATGCGCGAGCCAAACGAGCATCCAATTTGGTTGCCGCTGTTTCACGTTCCACTTTGATTTTTTCGATTTCCTCAGCGTTTTCTTTTTCAATTTCCAACAACTCAGACTTTTTGAAATCTAAATCTTTCATTTTAGAATCCAAATTGCCTTGTGTTTTATCCAACATCTCTTGCTTCAGTTCAATTTGCTTTCCAAAATCGCGAATCTTCTTCTCTGCCGAAAGAATTTCAAGGCCAGCGATTTCTTTTTCTTTGTTGATAGCATCATACTCACGAGAGTTTTTAATGTTATTCAACTGTTCGTCGTACTTTTCAATAGCACGTTGAAAATCTTTGATAGAGTTTTTCTTTGCAGTGATTTCGTGGTTAAACGATTCAATCTCATCTGTGATGTGCTGAACACGAGTTTGCAAACCTGCAATTTCGTCTTCCAAGTCGGCAACCTCCATGGGCAATTCGCCCAATACAGCGCGCAAGGCATCAATGCGAGAATCGATTTGCTGCAACTTCCACAAATCTTTCAATTTTTTATCGATGGTTACATCCATGGTTTAAATATAATCTATAGGGTTGGTTCTAGTTAGGGCAAAAATGTTTGCAAAATTAGGGAATTTTAGCGACAATATCTCAGAAAAGAGTTCAACTGTATATTTCTCGCTCTCGTAATGACCAATATCACAAATTAACAACTCGTTTTCTGCCTCAAAAAACTCGTGATATTTCACATCTGCGGTGATATAAGCATCTGCACCGGCGGCCTTTGCTGCCCCAATAAGAAAACTTCCCGATCCCCCACAAATAGCCACTTTCTCGATTAAATCCTTATTGCAGTGGGTAAATTTTACCACCTTTAAATCCATACGTTTTTTTAATTCCATCAAAAACGCATCTTTATTCAGGGCTACGGGCAAGGTTGCCATTACCCCAGAACCGTATTGATCAGATACATTTTGTAATGCAATCCAATTATAAGCCACTTCCTCATAGGGATGGGCCATCAACATTGCTTTATGTACAGCCAATTTTTTCCAGTTTTGAACCAAGACTTCAATACACAATTCCTCTGCTTGATGTCGTTGCCCCACCCTTCCTTCAAAGGGATTAGCGCCCGCCAATGGCCTAAAACTACCGGTTCCAGCAATTTCAAATCCGCACTCATCATAATCACCAATTTCACCTGCACCAGCGGCAAACAAAGCTTCTTTCAATTTTTCTGCATGATCCACTGGCACGTATACCTGTAATTTATACAACAATGAAGATTTGGGCGATAACACCCCTTGCACCTCTAATCCAAGTTTCTCCGCAATTTTGGCATTCACGCCCTGCTTAAGAACATTGTCTAAATTGGTATGACAGGCATAAATAGCAATATCATTTTTAATCGCTTTTATTACCGAACGTTGCACATCCGTTTGTCCGGTTAATCGCTTCAATCCGCCAAAAATAAGGGGATGATGAGCGATAATCAAATTGCATTTTTTTGCAATGGCTTCTTCCACAACGGCTTCCGTAACATCAAGAGATAGCAGAGCGCTATGGACTTCCATCTGTGGATTTCCAACCAAAAGCCCGCTGTTATCATACGATTCTTGTAAAATCAGCGGCGCCACTTCTTCAATGGCGGCAGAAATTTGCGATACGGTTGGGTTCATGACTCAAAGTTCATAAAAAAATCGGAATTTTGCGGTCTTATTATTTACCCCAATGAAAATTGCCAAACTAAAACCCGGAAAAGAAGTATCGATCAAACGGAAGCACCCATGGATTTTTTCTGGGGCGATACAAGAAATGAAGGGTACGGTTCCAGGCGATTGGGTAAACATCATTAGCGCCAAGGGCGAATGGTTAGGTGTAGGTCATGTGGGCGATGGTAGCATTGCCATTCGGGTGATTGCCCATTGGGATGATCCTTATTTTGATTCGGTTTATGAAACGGGTGAGATCCCAAATAAGGCCCCTGAGGTTGATTTTTGGATTGGGCGATTACAATCTGCTTGGAGCTTACGAAAATCATTGGGCATGGGGCCAAACACAGCTACAACGGCATTTCGTTTGGTACATGGAGAGGGCGATCGATTGCCGGGGTTAATCTTAGATATTTACGGTGATGCAGCAGTAATTCAAGCCCATACACATGGGATGTTGCAATCAGTGGAGATCATTGGCCAAGCTTTGCAAAGTCTTACGGATTTGGGATTAAAAACGGTTTACAACAAGAGCGCAGCGGCCATGCATTTGAAAGAATCAGACATGGATGGTTTTGTGCTTGGCGATGCGCCAAGCGGCAAGGCCCTTGAGAACGATTTGCAATTTTATGTGAACTGGAAAACGGGTCAGAAAACAGGATTCTTTTTAGATCAAAGAGATAACCGGGCCTTGCTCCGGCACCTCAGTGCCGGCAAAACCATCCTGAATACCTTCTGCTACACAGGAGGCTTCTCTGTTGCCGCCCTAAAGGGCGGCGCCAATCACGTTACCTCCGTTGATATCTCTGCCACCGCAATGGAACTTACCAACCAAAATATTGAACTATTTTTCCAATCCAACGCCAATACCAACCAAACCCACGAATCTGTTACCGCTGATGTTCTTCAATACCTGAAAAATCATCCCCAAGTTTATGATATCGTGGTTTTAGACCCTCCCGCTTTTGCCAAAAGTCTTAACAAAAAACACCAGGCCGTTATGGGCTACAAACGCCTCAACGCCCTCGGCATCCAATGCGTAAAACCCGGTGGCCTACTATTTACTTTCTCTTGTTCTCAAGTGATCGATGATGAATTGTTCGCCAATACCGTTACCGCCGCAGGCATAGAAACATCCCGTAACTGTAAAATATTATACAAGCTCACACAAGGGCCAGATCACCCCGTGAATCTTTATCATCCAGAAGGACATTACCTAAAAGGGCTAGTAATACAAGTAGATTAAAATCTCATCCCCCCCATTATTCGTAAGGGAATCTAAAATTCTAGGAAGTAAGCTCCCGCTTACAAAACCCTAGGCAGCAAAACTGCCGCCTATAATGGCAAACTGGATTCTACAAACTTCTACCTCTAACAACAGTTGTCTTGTTCTTTATTTTTGATTTGCTGCTTGCAACGTACATGATACGAGGCGATATCAATTCACCACCATTCGGATTTTTCACCTTCCACTGATACCCTTTGTACATTACTTTGCCATTTTCTAATTGCTCCAAAACCATCTCTCCAGCAACCGGAACAAACTTCAACCCAATGTCATCATCCATAGAAAATGAAACATGAATATATTGCTGATAATCAGTTCCCAAACTCACACCTTTAATCCCATCAACAAACAACAAAGATTCAACTTCAATATCATTTGATTTTTTAATCGTTCCGCCTTCTACCCTCACTTGCTTTGAATCCAATTCCCTGAATAATTCAAATGTACCTTTTAATCGATATTGAATTTCCTGAGCGGGTATGCTATTAGCCTTCCAATCAACCAAGGTAGTTTCTGTTAAAACTTTCGTTGGCTGAAACACCATACATCCAGTTACCAACAGTGCCGAAATTGCCCCGAAAAAAATCCCTCTTTCCAATCCTTTGTTTTGCTTTTTCATAATATCTCAATTAATTCCGTTTAGTTAACGGACATCTACACCACAAAATTCAATTTTACCCATCAATTTCCCGCGAATTCCGCTCAATAGTCATCCACACTCGATGAATATGCCCAATTTATCGGCTACTATCGCCCTAAATCCGATAACAAACACAACAAACCAGCCCCAAATCAAGGATGCATCACAGAAACAGTCTTCTCAACCTTCTGAATTTTAATCACTTCAGAAACTGCATTCCCTCTAAACAACGACTTCCACCAACATCCGCAGCCTTTTTTCTTGTCAAATTCCGCCAATTTCCAGTGGTAAAACAACTGCAAATCTGGATCTCCATCCTTGTATGGCACTTGAACCGGCATATGTGGCAAATCATCAGACATTCTGCGTGAATCATCTAAATTGTTGGGATACAATTCCAAATACCCAAATATCAACAACCAATCTCCTTGAGTTACACTATCCTCAGATTTTTTACTTTCGTAAACGCCTCTATTTATAGCTGTAAACGCCCCACCCGTAAATAATGATTTCACCTCAGCTCCGTTTTTGCCGTGCGAACCCAATCCCCGGTAGCCGCGCCAATAAAAGGAATCCAACTCCAATAAATTTTGCCATTTGCCATCCTTCAACTCCTTAGGCACACAATCCACACTGATCCAAACAAAAAAACTCTGCATAATCGGCGCTCCGTAAACACCCGGATAATCCATTTTTTGCTTCGATTTTTTCACCTTAATGGAAGGCGTAGGCGATATCCCACCTACAACATCGTCACAACCTCCAGGCCTGTGTTCCTTCCCAAGCAACTGCATCGGAAAAAGCATGCACATATATAACACACCAAAATACCCCAGTACCAAACGCTTCTTTTTCATGATCTTATTTTTTAAATGCTTCTTTTCTATTTTGTTGCTCACCCAACAAATAATGTACCCGAAAATATCCATCCGTTGTTTCTGCACCCAAAGCAGTTGATGTTACCTGCAGCCCCGTCGAAAATTTCACAGATTTATTCACCTGATAATACAATCCAGCCCTTACCGTAATACAACCATCATATTTGGGATAATCTATTTTTGCCTGAGCTGCAGAATAATTAATATAATCCGACTCGCTGTATCGATAATCATAATTGCTGTTCCCATTGTATTTATAATAATCGCGCACCTGAACAATGTCTCCACTTGCCGCCATTTGTATGTTCCCAACGAAACCAATTCCTATGTTACCCTCAATTCCCAATCGCCCTTTATTCTCCCGAAAATCCGAAAAACGAACACACAAACGGTATTCCGGCATCAACCACAAACTAGAATAACGGGTAACCCCAGTATTGCTTTGAACATAATTCAAGCCCTTTGATCCATCATAATAATTGGGATAATTATAATCCCCAAAAATGCTTCTGTCAAATTCCCGCTTCGAATAATGCACATCCACATTCAACGTAAATTCAGAATTCCATCGCATAATATTCTGAAATTTATTTAATTCCGATAAATGTGATATCCGATAAATTAGTCCCAACCCCGCAATACTTCTGGATTCCATAAACTGACCAAACGGCGAATAACGAGAGTACCAAGTTGCTGTTTCCATGGTCGTATTTCCGTGAGCAAAAAGCTCCAACTGCTTGGGTAAAAACCATTTCTCAAAATCAAATTGAAAAAAAGCCACAGTATCGTCCACATAAATCGTATCTCCAGGTGCAGTTTTCCCACTCCCATCAACATAACCGGCAAATAAAAACAACATAAGAATTATGCAGTTTTTCAAGTTCCGTAACTTACTTCCTACCATATTCATAAGAATCTCAGCTTATGAATTACCGCTTAAATGACCGATCTCTATTTTCTCGCTCTCCCAACAACCAATGCAATCGAAAATAAATATCCGCCGTTTGCGTTCCAATACTTGGCGTGGTAATCTGCGCCCCTACCGTCAATTTAGCCTTTTTACTTATATTACAATAAATCCCAGCCCTTGCTGTAACACAAGCATCATACTTCATATAATCCGCTGCCGATTCATTCTTTCCATATGTCTTCGTACTTGTTTTGCTATATCGATAAGTATAATTTCCGGTGAGCGAATTATAATTATAATACGCCCTATCCTCTACCAAATTCCCAGAATTTGCCAACCGAATATTCTTTAAATATGCCAATCCAACGCTTGCTTCTAATCCGTACTTCCCATGACTCTCTCGAAAATCAGATACACGAACCATAAACCGATATTCAGGCATCACCCAAAGACTTGAATAATACGTATTTCCATAATTGCTCACTGAATAATGCAAACCCGATTGTTGATCGTAAAACGACGGAAAATAATACCTATCGTAATTGATATTGAAATCCCGTTTTGATTCGTGGTAATACATTTGAACACCAAATTCAGAATTAAACCGAACAAAATGCTGAATTTGATTAAATCCACTTAAATGTGAAATGCGATAAACCAAACCCACGCCACCCATATTCCTTTGCTCATTATACGTCCCAAAAACCGAATAACTCTGATATAAATTGCTTACCGAAGAATTGCCATTGAATACCAACTCCAACTGTTGCGGAAAGAACCAGTCTTTCAGTTCAGCACCTTTAAACTCCACTGTATCGTCCACATAAATCGTATCCCCCGGTGCAGTTTTACCAACAAACAATTTCCTTTGAGGCTGCCAATTTTGTACAAAATTATTTTCTGCTAGGGCGATAATAGTTGTTTTCATTCCAACCCCATCCAACTCACTTTCAACTGAACCCAACAACATGTATTTCTCACCCGCATAACAATAGCTAGCGAAAAAAATCGCCAAGCCCAAAATACAATTTTTCAAATTCATATTCCTTAATTTATTGTTGGGCAAATCGATAGAAAACCCAAGCTACAGGAACAAATATCACATTTGGAAGCCAAACCGCCAAAGATGGCCACATTTCTCCTGTGTTTCCGTATGTGATAAAATACTTGCTAAAAAACAAGAAAAACAAAATCACAAAAATCCCAATCCCCAACGAATAACCCAAGCCATTTCGGGTTTTCCGACCCGCAACACTTACCGCAATAACCACCAGAATAAAAGTACTAAATGGCGATGCATATCGCCGATACAATTCTGTTTGCAACAAAAATTGATTATTCGAACCCCTCAATTGCTCCTTCGCTATCATTCGTCGCAATTCAGTTTGGTTCAAACTCTGCACATCCTCTAATCGAAAAAAGAAATCCTCTGGATTAAATTCAATCATCGTATCCAGAGTATTCATATGAATTAATTTTTGGTTGCCAGTCTTGCTAAAAATTCGCTGTTGAACCATCTCCAATCGCCATTTTTTTGCCTCGGGCGACCAACGAATAAACCTACCAAACAACGTGCTCTTCAATTCCGTGTTATGGTACTCTTCCAAAGTAACGCCAATTCCAGAACTATCATTGTTATTGAAGTATTCCATATACATGTTTACCCCGGGCTTCAACTGCCTGAAAATCGTAGATTTCGCTTGAGAGTAATAATCCCGCATATAAGCATTTTCAAACCTTACTCGCTTTTTATCGGTAACGGGAATTACCCAAGCGTTTAACAAATAACTACCATAAGCCAACAATGCTGCGGTAGCCATATATGGCATAAGAATCCGTTTCAAAGACCATCCACCACTAAGCATTGCAATTATTTCTGTTCTGGATGCCAGCCTCGACGTAAAGTACAATACCGAAATAAAAATAAAAATGGGAGAATAGGTATTCAGTAAAGTAGGAACCGTATTGAAATAATAAACCGTAAAGATTTGATTTAACGGTGCACTTTTAGCCAAAAAATCATCCAATTTTTCCGCAGCATCAAACACCAAAATTATGATCACAAAAAGTGCAACCGTTGTGAAGAATGTCTTCAAAAAAGTGGAAGCGATATAGCGATCTAATTTGGTAAACCTCATTTGGTGAGAAATTTAATCCGTTAGCTCAATTTCCTTGAAACGGTTTTGAGAATGCTCTGTTTCCAAATATGAAAATCGCCCTGTAAAATACGCTCTCTTGCCTGTCGTACCAGCCACAAATAAAAACGCAGATTCTGGATACTTGCGATAATAGGTCCCATCATTTCTTCCGATTGAAACAAATGACGTACATATGCTTTTGAATATTCAGGGGTTAACCATGAATCCAATGGGGTGAAATCATCTGCCCACTGTTTATTACGAATATTAATCTGACCTTCGGTAGTAAATATGGTCCCGTTACGGCCATTTCTTGTTGGCATAACACAATCAAACATGTCCACACCCAAACTGATGCTTTCCAAAATATTTTCTGGCGTACCAACACCCATTAAATAACGAGGTTTTTGCTCTGGTAAAATATGGGTAATCAAATCTGTAATGCGATACATATCTTCATGTGGCTCTCCCACACTCAATCCACCAATTGCATAGCCATTGGCATCGTGTTTCAAAACATATTCAGCACTTTGCTTTCTCAAATCATCATATACGCTACCCTGAATGATTGGAAACAGCGATTGCTCATGTCCGTACAAAGGCTCTGTTTCATTGAATCGCTGAAAACAACGATCCAACCAACGATGTGTCATATGCATGGAATTTTCCGCATATTTTTTATCACAAGGATATGGCGTACATTCATCAAATGCCATTACGATATCCGCTCCAATTTTCCGCTGAATATCCATAACACTTTCTGGCGAAAACAAATGCTTTGAGCCATCGATATGGCTATTAAACTTCACGCCTTCTTCAGTGAGTTTTCGCTTATGTGATAAGGAGTAAACCTGATATCCCCCTGAATCCGTTAAAACGGGGCGATCCCAGTTGCTAAAACCGTGAATTCCTCCTGCCTTCTGCATTACATCCATGCCAGGACGTAAATACAAATGATATGTATTTCCTAAAATGATATCTGCATTGATATCATTTAACAAAAAATCTCTATGAACTCCTTTAACCGTGGCAGCTGTGCCAACAGGCATAAATATGGGAGTTTTGATTTCACCTCTAGAAGTTTGTAAAACGCCTGCACGGGCTTTGGTATATGGATCCTTGTGTTGTAAAACGAAATTCACGTGCGCTTCCTTTTCTTTTTCTGATAATTGCTTTTTAATCCTGTGCCATCAATGAAATGCTGAACAAACGAGGATAAATGGCCCTTAACGACCCAGAATAATAACTATTGGGAACTCTTACCAATGCATTATTTATTCCATTCGATAATTTAAATTCAATAGACAAATCAACAAAATCCAAACGAAACTCAAATCCCGCTCCTATTTCATAGTAATAGGTATTCTTCTTAATTGCTACCAAAGGCTTTGTATCACCAATAGGAACATCCTCATTAGATTGGAAATCATGCGAATAACGCAAACCTCCCAAAACATACATTCTTGTATTATTGGGCATTGAACTTCGATATTTCAAAGTTATTGGAATATCCATTGAAATTGTTTCAATTTTGATATTTGGACCAGGAGTATGTTGCCAAGTGTATTGTAAATTTCTTTGATGTAATTGTAACATTGTTAACATCTTCAACTCCCAATATTTCCCCATTCTCATCGCTACGGACCCACCAAATCCCCCGCCAACTTGTCCAATAGGGCGAATAGATTG
>JAGKXC010000055.1 GCA_021151535.1 Sphingobacteriia bacterium
GATACATTGAATTACTCTGTGCGTAAACCCAATTCACCATTTTCTCAGTCGGTTTACCGATTGTGCCTTGGAGATAGTTTAACATTTGCTTCGCAAAACGGATATGAAACAAAATGGCAAAATACAGCTGTAGCAAAGAAATTTGTTTATCATTTCGCGGATAGTAAAGATTCAATTCGCGCTATGGTGACATCCAATTTGGGATGTTCGTATTTGTTTACATCAACAATAGTAAAAGGGCCTGCAAAAAATCAATTCCAAATTGATACTTTGTTGTGTAATCAGCCGAGTTTGGCTTGGTCTGTTCCAAGTAAAACATGGGAATTAATGCCTGCACAAAATGTGGTTCAAAGGAATGATTCGCTCATCATTAAAACGGAAATAGACTTTGTTAAAAAATTGCAGTTGGTTGATTCTGCTTCTGGTTGTAACATCACCGTTGCTGCCAATATAATTTCTAGAAAATCGCCCCTGTTGGGAAGTGATATCGATACCGTAATCTGTTTGCAAGATGTATTGAAGTTGAATTTGCCCAAATCGGATTGGATTGAATTGGATGGCAGTGCAACAACCCGTGAGCCCTTGATTCAGAAAGATGGCGTTCATGTGCTTGTTGCTGGAAACTTGCAGTGTAAAGATACCCTTGTTGTGAAATTGGCGAGATTCCCAGAGATTCAGATTGCTTATAGACAATTGAATCCCTGGACGTGTTTCTTAGATTCTTCCTTGTTGTTTCAAGCATCGCCCGAAAAATATCAGTATTTCTGGGATGGATCTATGCGTGCTTCGGCAACATTTGAGACCCAAGACAGTAGTAAACTGTCGCTGTTGGTTGTGGATAGCCATGGCTGTCAAAAGACTTACCAAATTAAGCCGCAGTACTCGTGTTATAAGCCGGTTTGGATTCCTAATGTGTTTACCCCGAATGCAGATGGGAAAAATTTAAATGAGACCTTCCAGCCGCATTGTATTTCTTGTAATACGTTGTTTATGCGGATTTACAGTCGTTGGGGAGAATGTATTTATGAGGGCAGCGGCCCTTGGAATGGAATTTATATGGGCAAGCCTGTACCTGATGGGGAGTATGTGTACATAATTGGGGTGAAGCTTTATTTTGGGTCAACATCGGAGATCCAATATTTTAAAGGTGAAGTTCAGGTGATGCGTTGATTTCAAACAATTCCTGTGGGTAGATTGTTGTTTTGCCAACAACTTGATTGCTGAAACCCATGAATGCCGAAAGAGTGAAGAAATTCCGTGCGCTATCGCCAGAAGATGAAGATCGCGTGATAGAAATGGCATGGGAAGATAGCAAACGCTAGTTGCTGGATTGTAATGCTTGCGCTTTCCGAGATAAATCATGCATGGTTAGGCTGGCAAGTAAATAGCTGATGGTAGATTCGGCACCCTGATTGAGATTTACATTCTCAAGTTCCAACCCGTCATAACACCCTCCTGTGGCTGGATTGTATATGATTTGATGTAAGTGGTTGTTTCCGTGAAACCAACTAAATGCTGTGCTCGCCTTTTTTAAATAATCCTGCGAGGCAAACGTTTCATAAAATCGCTCCAATGCCAAAATTGTGTAGGCAACATCAATGGGCTGTTCACCACCCTTATGCGATTCCTGAAAAGCGTCTTTTTTGAGCCAACCTTGGTTGGAAATGACGTTGATTTTATTGTCGAAAAACAAGGTTTCTAACAAGAAATGGAAGCTTTCTAAAGCGATGTTGCGAAATGGCATGTTGTTGGTGGCCAAATAGGCACAGAGCATGGATTCTGGTATAACGGCATTGCCGTAGGTGAGAGAATCTTCAAACCAATGCCAAGAGAGTGTTTTTTCATGGTTGTACATGTTGGCTAAGCGTTGGGCCAATTCGCCGATGCTGTCTTTATATCGGTTGGCTTTGGCGTGGTACAATCCTTTGATTAAAAATGCCATTGCTCTTGTGGAATGCATGGATTTTAAGTGTGGGAGGGCTAAATCCATTAGGCTTTTGGCGATATTGGTAATAGCCAGAGGAAGCGTTTGGGTCATAGAAGCCACAACACCCAAGGCCCACATCGCCCGGCCGTTGCTATCTTCTAAGTTTTCTTCGAAATTTTGCTGGGTAAACTGGTGGTCGCTGTTTACATAATTAAGGAATCGCCCTTGGGGATTTTGCCAACAAAATGCAATGAAATCAAGGTGCAGTTGAATGCGTGCAAGATCTTTTGGATTTCGGGTAGTTTGGTAATATTTGCAAAGTGCAATAAGGGCCCTTGCATTGTCGTCAAGGGTATATCCAGATGCTTTGTCTGGATTGGAGAATTTTGAAAATTGCAGTAAGCCAAAGGAGGTTGTAAGTTGTTGCAGGTGGCTGAGATTGATGGGCGGTAGGTTATACTGTAATTGGATTTTTTTGTTGCAGATTTGCTGAAAAAGGATGGCGTGTTTGATGGCGGAATTGGGCCAAGAGGTAGCGGCCATAATTTGGAATCCATTAGAAGCCATGGTTTCGCGTTTTGTTGCACTATTTAGCAGGGCGATAACTGATTGGGCGAGTTGTTGGTAATCTTCAAAATCGATGATGATACCATTGTTATGGCCAAGTACTTCTACGGCATGGGGAATTCGGGTGGAGATTATTGGGCAGCCACTGCTGGCGGCATAAGAGAAAGTACCGCTAACGGCTTGGTTGGGATCTTTGGATGTAAAGAGATAGATATCGGTGATGTTGAGGTATTCCAGGAGGTTATTTATGGGGAGGTATTCATTCACAAATCGCACATGATTTTGCAGTTGCAGTTCATTAACGATATGTTGTAGTTTGTTGCGGTATGCTTCACCTTCATGGATACGCACATTGGGGTGGGTTTTACCGAGGATTAGAAATACCACTTTGGGAAACAGTTGCACAATTTGGGGCAATGCATACAAGGTGGTTTCTATGCTTTTGCTGCTTCCCAGCAAACCAAATGTAGAGAGAATGGTTTTGCCTGTGAGTTTGTATTGAGTTTTGAGTTGGGTTTTGTTGAGGAAGGGAAGCAAATGGGTTCCATGCGGAATCACTTGGATTTTCAGGGGCCTAACATGGTAATCTTGAATGAGGATGTGTTTGGCGTTTTCGGTCATTACTACAATAGAAGTAGCTGCGCGGGTCATGTTATTGACTTGTTTGAGCAACGTTTCATTGGGTGAAGGCAACACGGTATGAAAAACAAACACGATGGGTTTGATGATGTTGTTGTAAAAGGTTTGGAAATATTCTTCGGATTGGGAGAAGAGGCCAAATTCGTGTTGGATCACCAACAGTTGTATGTTGGCATTTTCGTTGATTTTAAAGGCGAGTTTAAGATAATCGTTTTGTTTGTGGGTGTTGAGTTTGTATTTGGCACCTGGGAGGGGTTGATGCAGGGGTTCGAGGGAGGATTCGAGTGCGCAAACTGTGCATTGGAAACTGTTGGAAAATTGCTTTCGAAGGGCGTCGATGAGGTCTTTGGTATAGGTGGCGATACCGCATTCGGTGGGTGGGAAGGTGGAGATAAACAAGATTTCGGGGAGGGTGTTTTTTGGGGAGCTGTCGAGCAGTGGTGGCAATAATAGGGAAGATTTAACATAGGGTTCTTCTTGGTTAGCGGGGATTAATGCCAAGGTCATTTGTTGTTTTTTAACAGTTACTATTTGGCTTAGGCCGATGGGTTTGTTGGGGTTTGGGTTTTTCATCCTAATGGGTTGGCGTTTTGTGTTTTTGTAGCTCGCTTAAAAGTGCGGGCATTTTTACTTCGGCAACGGCGATACAGGTATCAGCGGCGCCATAAAAAATGTAGAGCAGATGGTTTTCAACGATTGCTCCTGTAGGGAAACAAACGTTATTAACTACTCCGTTCATTTCCCAGTCTTTATCGGGTGAAAAGAGGGGGTAGGGTAATCGGGCGATTTCAATTTTGGGATTATTGAGATCTAGCAATGCGGCGCAAGCCGAATATACGTAGCCGTTTTGTGAATAATAGGCGGCATGGTAAATGAGCAACCAACCGTCTGGAGTTTCAATAGGCGGACAGCCTCCGCCCACATAACTGCTTTCGTGGTTGTATCTGGGTTTAATGAGTTGATGGTGATTGAAATCGTTGAAATAGTTGCGCCAGAATTCAGGAGGGATTTGTGCCGGATGAAAGTGGGTTGAAACAATTTGGATATCGGGTTTGATGCGATGGAGAAAGTAGTATTGGCTGTTGATTTTGCGGGGGAAGAGAATGAGGTTTTTGTCCCAAATGAATCGTTTTTGTTCTGGCGGTAATCCTTGGGTATCTTGGTTTTCAATGAATACCAGGTCTTGGAGGTTGCCATAGCCTTCACAGGCCCAATTTCGAAATTCATCTAGGGTAATGGTTGGGGCGATGATGCCAGATTTCTTCCAATGTTTTAGGTCTTGGGAGGTTGCCATAGCCCCGAGGGCATTGATTCCGTTGTAGGCGGTGTAGGTGAGGTAGAATATACCGCCAATTCTAACAATCCGTGGGTCTTCAATGCCATGACTTTCATAGGATGATTCTGGAATTAGGATTGGGCTTCCGCTGCGTTGAAGGATTTTCGTAGGACTTGCCAACTGGCAATATCCAATGGTAGAAATGTTGTTGTTGGAAACTGCTCTATAGAATAGGTGAATTCGGTTTCCAATTTTGATCACTGCAGGATTGAGAACGCCATTGCTTTCAAATTCCCTTGGTGTTGCACTGAGGAGTACGCCTAATTTTTTTATCAAAATAAGTGGGTTGCATCGAATTAGAATTCTTTAGATTTTTTCTCGTTTTTCTTCACCAGTTTATCGGCGCGTTTTTCTTTTTTAGATTTCGCAGGCGGGGTTTTGTCTGATTTTGCCTTTGATTCTTTGTTTTTTCCTTTTGACATGATTTTATTTATTTAATGGGGATGATATACATAGGGATAGATGAGTGTTTTACCAATTGGTGGGATGTATTTCCGAGTAGGATTTCATCAAATCCGCGGCGGCTTTTGGTGCCAATGACGATTATATCTGCTTTGATTTTTTTAGCAGTATCGATGATGGTGGTGCTTACATCGCCCGTTTCAACAATGGTTTTGATGGTATGGTTGCCCAAATGGTGTTTTACTTTGTTAAGGAAAACATCGGCTTCTTTTTCGAGGTTAACAGAAACGTTTTCTCCCAGGAAATCTGTGGATAGGAATCCATCAAATCCCATAATGGGGTCGTAACGTGTGGTAGAGTAGTAAACTACGTTTTCAATCACGTGCATCAAAACAACATCGGCGTTGAGTGATGTGGCGAAATGGTAGCCTTTTTCGGCAATGGATTGCGCAGACAAGGCGTAATCGATAGCGATTAACACTTTTATTTTTTTCATAAGGAATTGGGAATTAAATGTGGAACAGTAAATGAATTTGGCGGCCGATACTTCTAATGCAATTGCTTGTTGGCTGCCACTATCAAAGTTAAGCAATTGAGAGCGGGTTGAATTTTAAATTGATTAAGGGATGGATTTGTTGATTAAGCGGAATTTTGTTTAGTTAATAGCAAGAAAAAAATAACCAATTAAAATTCAAGTTCGTAAATGTTATTTTTTATAGAAGTATTTTTAAAAAAATTGTATATTGCCAGCATGAAAAAAATAATTTTTGCATTCCTAAGTGTTATAGCTCTTTTTAATATGGGCTGCAATAAGGGGGGTGAGAAAACCACATTTACGATGAAAGATATTGCCTTCACGCTAAGCGGTCCATTGTATGAGGGGTCTAATCCGGGTCAGTATATCGTTCAAGTAGATTTGAAAACAATCTTGGGAGACAAGTTTCATAATGGAGCTAAAATTACGGGTGCTACCCTAAAAAATGCTACCATCAAAGCGCTCGATTCAGGGAATTTCAATGATATTAGCTCATTTGTATTGAGCATTGCCAGTGACAATGCGGATTTAAAAATGAAGGAGTTAGCGGTGTTGAATCCGGTTCCGGCTGGATCTAAGCAAGTGGTATTGAAGGCCGCCGAGGAAATTTCGGTTGATGATTATTTTGGTGAAAAGCAGTTTTATGTGATTGTGGATGCCACTTTATCTAAAGACAGAGATCCGGATTTGAAGTTTTTGGGCGATTTTGAATTTGAGTTAGAATACAAATAATTTTAATATTTGGAGATTTATTTCGGTTAAATTTAATCATAATTAATTTTTCTATGAGAAAGTATATCTACGCTATGTTACTGGTGATGTTTACCGGTATGCTTATGTCTTTTATGCCTGCCCAAGATGCAGGAGGTGATAGGTTATTAGGTGTTTGGGAACCAGGTAGCGGTAAAGCCCGCGTGAAGGTGGAGAAAATTGGGGCCAAGTATTATGGCAAAATTGTGTGGTTGAAGGAGCCAATTGATCCTGCAACTGGACAGCCGAAACTCGACAAAAAGAATCCAGATAAAAATTTGCAAACGGCGCCTTTAAAGGGTATTCGTTTGCTGCGGGATTTTAATTACAAAGGCGGCGACAAATGGGCCGATGGCACCATTTACGATCCCGAAAATGGTAAAACCTATAGCTGCAACATCAAGATGACCAATATCAACACCTTAGATATCCGTGGATACATTGGTGTTTCTGCCATTGGCCGTACGGATGTTTGGAAGCGAGTAGAGGCTTCTAAATAAGTGTAAATTACAATCGCCCTTCCTTGATCTCATCAACAATCATGGGATCGAGGAGGGTGCTAGTATCGCCGAGATTACCGATTTCGCCCTCAGCAATTTTTCGCAAGATTCGGCGCATAATTTTGCCGCTTCGGGTTTTGGGCAACCCACTTACAAATTGAATTTTATCGGGCTTCGCAATGGGGCCTATTACGCGTGAAACGGTGGCAAGAATATCTTGTCTGGTTAGGTTTACATCGCCGTGGGTTCCTGTGTAAATCACGTAGGCGTAGATGCCTTGGCCTTTGATGTCGTGGGGGTAGCCTACCACTGCGCTTTCCACCACACCTGCGTGCATGTTGATGGCGTTTTCTACTTCTGCGGTACCTATTCTATGGCCGGAAACGTTGAGTACATCGTCTACGCGACCGGTGATGCGGTACATGCCGTCTTCGTCGCGCAAGCAACCATCGCCCGTAAAATAAAGGTTGTCGTAGGCTGAGAAATAGGTAGTTCTGCAGCGTTCGTGATCGCCGTAGGTGGTTCGGATGATGCCGGGCCATGGGAATTTGATGCAGAGGTTTCCGGATACGCCATTGCCTAGGATTTCGTTGCCGTTTTCGTCTACCAGCACGGGTTGTACGCCTGGAAGCGGGTAAGTGGCGAAGGTGGGTTTGGCTGGGGTAACGCCTGCGAGGTTGGAGATGAGTACGCCGCCAGTTTCGGTTTGCCACCAGGTGTCTACGATGGGGCAGTTGTTGTGACCTATTTTTTCGTTGTACCAGTTCCAAGCTTCTTCGTTGATGGGTTCACCCACGGTTCCTAGCACTTTAAGGTTGGAGAAATCGCGGTTTTTGAGTGGCTCATCGCCAAAACCCATGAGGCTACGGATGGCTGTGGGGGCGGTATAAAGAATTTCGAGTTTGTACTTTTCGATGATGTCCCAGAAGCGGCCGGCATCGGGGTAAGTGGGGATTCCTTCGAACATGAGGGAGGTGGCGCCGGCGCTGAGCGGTCCGTAGATGATGTAGGAATGGCCGGTAATCCAACCGATATCGGCGGTACAGAAATGCACTTGACCGGGTTGATATTGGAATACGTTTACAAAAGTATAATTGGCCCAAACCATGTAGCCGGCGGTGGAGTGCACCACGCCTTTGGGTTTGCCGGTAGAGCCGGAGGTATAGAGGATGAACAATTCGTCTTCGGCGTCCATGGATTCCGCTTCGCAATAAGGATTGCCTTGGGTTTCCACTTTTTTAATTTCGTCTTCCCACCAAAAATCGCGGCCTTTGATCATGCTCACGGGGGTACGGGTATGGGTGCAAACGATTACGGTTTTCACGGAAGGGCAAGACATGAGGGCATCGTCTATTACTTCTTTGAGTGGTATGCTTTTGTTGCCACGGAATGCGCCGTCGCAGGTAATTACAGCGGATGCTTGTGCATCTTGGATTCGGTCTGCGATGGATTGGGCGCTAAATCCGCCAAAAATTACGGAGTGGATGGCGCCAATGCGGGCACAAGCGAGCACGGCGATGGCCAATTCGGGAATCATGCCCATGTAGATGCAAACGCGATCGCCCTTTTTTACGCCATGATTTTTGAGGGCGTTGGCGAATTGCATAACCTTAAAATGCAGCTCGCGGTAGGTGAGCACGCGGTGGTGATCTTCGGGGTTGTTTGGTTCCCAAATGATGGCGGGGGTATCGGGTTGGGTAAGTACGTGGCGATCGAGGCAATTCTCTGTGATGTTGAGTTTTGCGCCGCTAAACCATTCGGTTTTTGCCGATCGGAAATCCCATTTGAGCACGTTGTTCCAGGGCTGTTTCCATTGGAAGTTGGTGGCAATTTCTGCCCAAAATTCCTCGGGATTTTCAACACTTTTCTTGTACTGGCGCTGATAATCTTCAAAACTGCTGATTTGATAAGGATACTTACTCATGGTTTTTAAGTGATAATGATGTGAAACAACGTGTATGCTGCGAATGTAGAAATTTTGGCGGAAGAAAGTGGGTTAATTTTGATGTAGGGCGATAAACGTTAGACGGTTTGGGATGGGGGAGGCGAGGGTGTATAGTTGGCTCATGCCCAATTAATTGTACGTTTGTCGGTTAATTAAATATTTTTATACAAATGATAAAATATAATTATGAGTTCCTCTTATTTTTGTACGTTGATGAACAAGAAAAAAATAGTATTGCAAGAGGTGTTTTTGGGCATGATGCTCAGCCTTTTGGCTATTTTGTTTTTTGATTTTTCAACGGCGGTTAACAAGGTAGAGCACAACGATGTGTTTTGCTGCGAAGTGGCTGAAACCGAAGCTGATGCAGAGTGGAGTCAGGATTTTGATTTTGATTTTCTGCCCATTTGCTTTAACCAAAGATCTGCTGAATTATCGCATTTGGTTCCAGTTTTCGAAATGCGGGTACCGGTATTTATGGGTGCTCAAACTGCGTTAGAAGCCATTCCATTGTATCTGAAAAACCAGCAATTTAAATTTCATCTTTCTGCCTAATGTTTTTGGGGTATAGCCCCTTGGGTTTTTTCGCTGTTGCAATCAGCTTTAAAATTGCAGGTTAAAATAAAATTAGGACAAAAATGAACAAACAAAACAACCTATGGGTTGTGGGTTTGTTGGCAGTAGCAGCTGTTTTCCCGGTTTCTGGTATCGCCCGAAACGAAAATAGCGAGTTGCAATTGGCGAAGGCAGCGATTTCCGCTGAACAAGCATTGGCCACAGACACCGCAAAACCCTTATTTGCAGACGGCTTGAAGTTGAAATTAACTTCAGATGGGTCGCAATATTTACAACTTACCATGCTCAACCAAACTTGGGCGCGTTGGTCGGAATTTAACAAAGGCACCACCCGCTTAGGCGATCCAGTATCTCAGGGTACTGATTTGGGATTGCGCAGAACGCGATTCCAGTTATTTGGTATGGTGAGCAAGCATGCATTTGTTTACTTCCAATTGGGGCAGAACAATTTTGATGCTTACACCAACAACGGTAGCAATCGCAAACAGGCATTTTTCATACACGATGCATTAACGGAGTATCGCATGGGCAAGGGCGGCGCCTTTAAAATTGGCGGCGGGTTAACCATTTGCAATGGATTGAGCAGATTTTCTCAACCTTCCATTGGTACGATTATGACGTTAGACGTTCCGGTATTTGCCCAAGCTACGGTAGATCAAACGGATTTGTTTTCACGCAAATTGAGTTTGTACCACAAAGGTGAGTTGGGCAAGTTGGATTATCGCTTTACGATTACCGATCCTTTTCCCATAACCTCAGCGGGTATCACGGTTCCGGCCATTAGCAAGAATGCCCAATTTTCGCCCTTGAAACACCACAAGCAATATCAGGCCTTGTTGATTTACAACTTCTTTGAGAAGGAGCCAACCAACACGCCTTACATGCCTGGAACTTATTGGGGTAAGAAGAAAATTTGGAACATCGCAGTGGGCGGAATTCGCCAAAATGCGGCTACTTGGAGTTATACGCAAACGGGCAGCGTAAAGGATACAGTTTTCCATCCCATGACGTTGTTGTGTGTGGAATCTTTCTTGGATATGCCGGTTTCGAGTAAGGGCGATGCGGTGAGCGCGTATGCGGGATATTTTTCTACCAATTACGGCACAAATTACTTGCGGTATAACGGAATCATGAATCCTGCAACGGGTACCACAACAGGTGCTTTGGCGGGTGATGTGGGTGCGCAGTACGGCAATGCGGTTCCGATGTTTGGAACGGGTTCGGTAATTTACTCTCAATTGGGATACTTGTTACCTAAGAAAACCTTGGGTGATCAAGGTCAATTGCATGTGTATGCTTCTTACACCCATTGCAAGTACGATCGTTTGGGCGATCATGCCTTGAACCATTATTCAGCAGGCGTTAACTGGTTGATGCCGGGCAACAAAAGCAAATTAACATTGGGCTATAGCAATCTTAGCTCAGTTCTTTTATACAACAACGGCGATTTTTTATCATCTAGAAAATCTTCCGTAATTCTTCAATTTCAAATCTTCATATAAAAATGAGTCACAACAACAAACATACAGCTAACCCAGTGGTGCCGAAGGACGGTATCGCGGGTTTAAAAGAAAATTTTTCTACCGACGCTATGTCGGGCTTTTTGGTCTTCTTATTGGCATTGCCATTAAGTTTGGGTATTGCAAAGGCGAGCGAATTTCCGCCGATTATGGGTCTGATGACGGCCATGATAGGTGGATTATTGGTGTCGTTTTTTGCGGGTTCTTATTTAACGATTAAAGGTCCAGCTGCGGGATTAATTGTAATTGTAGCGGGATCTGTAGCGGAGTTGGGCAATGGCGATGCAACGGTAGGTTGGCATTATGCATTGGGTGCTTTGGTGGTATCAGGATTGGTGCAGGTGTTGTTTGGTATGATGCGCATGGGGTCGTTGGTAGATTTCTTCCCATTGAGTGCGGTGCACGGGATGTTGGCGGCCATTGGTATTATCATTATGAGCAAGCAGTTCCATATTTTGTTGGGTGTATCGCCCACAACCCACGAAGGAAAATCGATGGTTGAGCCGTTGGAATTGTTGGCTGAGATCCCGAAAACATTGGGACATTTTGATCATCAGGTAGCTATAGTGGGATTGGTGAGTTTGGCGATCGTGTTGTTGTGGCCCAAAGTAAAGCAGCCGTTTTTGAAGAAAATTCCAGCGCCAGTGTTGGTGTTG
Source organism: Sphingobacteriia bacterium (assembly GCA_021151535.1). Taxonomy (GTDB): domain Bacteria; phylum Bacteroidota; class Bacteroidia; order NS11-12g; family UBA955; genus JAGKXC01. The sequence goes on from JAGKXC010000055.1 coordinate 11,351, forward strand.
TTGGTTGCAATTCCGATGGCCAAAATCATGGGAATTAAAGGCAAAATGTTGATCCATTTTGATCAAGATTTCATTCATACATTGGCATGGAACGTTGATTTCGGCGGATTTGCACAGGCAGGTACGTTTATTAAGTATGTGATTATGTTTGCGTTGGTGGGTAGTTTAGAAAGTTTATTGACGGTTAAGGCGATTGACTTGATGGATCCTGCTAAGCGTAAGAGCAATGCCAATAAAGATTTGATTGCTGTGGGATTGGGGAACACTTTTGCTGCTTTCTTGGGTGGTTTACCTATGATTAGCGAGGTAGCGCGTTCTTCTTCTAACGTAAATAATGGGGCAAAAACCCGTTGGGCCAACTTCTTCCACGGCTTGTTTATGTTGATTTTCTTGTTTTTGGATTTGCAGTTCAGTGATTTGATTCCAAACGCAGCATTGGCAGCAATGTTGATTGGCGTGGGTATCAAATTGGCGAGTCCAAAAGAGTTTGGTAGAATGGCTAAAATTGGCCCTGAGCAGTTGGTGATTTTCACTACAACCATTATCGTAACGTTGGCTACCGATTTATTGGTAGGTATTGGTGTAGGTATTTTGGTGAAGTTGATTTCTCAATATATTCTAGGCGCTCCATTGAGTTCTATGTTTAAAGCAAGGGTTCAAGATCATGGCGATAAGATGGAAGTTTTGGGTGCTGCAGTATTTTCAAACTGGTTGGGTATCAACAAGGTGTTATCTAAGAAGGCGCTAGATAAGAACTTGGTTTTGGATTTATCGCGTTGCAACGTTGTAGACCACACCGTAATGGAGAATTTGCACCACTTGCACAGGGATTTTGAAGTTGCGGGTGGGCATTTGACTATCGTAGGTTTGGAGGAGTTGGAATACAGTTCTAAATCGAAGCATGAAATGTCGGCTAGAAAGCGTCCAAAAGACAGCCGGGTTGACAAATTGGGAAATATTAAATAACAAAAAATGAGTTCAGAGGAACACGGTTCATCGCATGAACCTGCTGGGAATGGCCCAATAAATTGGGGGAAGGTTTTGCACCGCTTGGAGCACTTTCTTCCTTCACAGGCGCCATTGAAAGATTTTATTCACCACAACACGCTGCATGCTTTTCAGCATCTGCCCTTCTTTGAGGGGATTCGGGAGGCATCAGACTTGTTTGGTTATAAGACTTTGTTGCCCTTAGATGAATACCGCAAGTTGCAAAGAGAAGGGCGTATCCGCTACGAGGATATGCAGCGTGTTGTGGTGGCGGAAAAGGGCGAGGAAACGAAAGATTGGTGGATAGACAGGCTGTTGCAGGTAGAATTTTACATGGATTCTGCGGCCAAAGTTGGCGAATTGCGGGCTTGTTGGAAATCCATCGCCCATATTGATTTGGATTCTATTGTGCATCCATTGTTGTTCCGTATCATCGGCGCGTATTTGGATCAAGGGGTATCTACATGGAGATTCCCTGAGAAGAATTTGAGTTTGTTGGCTGCATTGCGCAAGATGGAGCAGCAAAATATCGCCAGTTTCTTCCAGTCTAAAGAGGTGAAGATGCGTTTGTTGAACGATGATCGCATTGAGATTACGGATTTGTTAAAGGAAATAGTTGGCGATGAATCTTTGTATGAGCGATACTTGTATGATCAGCAATTTGCGCATGCCGGATATTCTGGGATGGTAGCAACGATTGCTCAGCAACCCCAATCATTGTTGGATTCGCGGAAGGTGAGTTTTGAGGAGTGGATTCAGTTGGAATTGTTGTTAGAATTAGATGCATTGCACTATAAATTCGGCAGAAAATCTGGGGGTAAGATCCCAAGTTTGAGTGATTTCAATTTGCCTGAATTTGGAAATTTGTGGGATACAAACCTGGTTTCTACGTTGGATGAAGTGTTGCGATTGTGGCATTTGGCCTATGAGTGGAGCTATTACGGCGCGGTACTGAACGGCATTCAATTGAATGTAGGGCGATTGCGCAAATCTGCGGAAGCGGGAGCTAATGC
>JAGKXC010000169.1 GCA_021151535.1 Sphingobacteriia bacterium
TGCAGTTGGCAGACTTGGGTATGCTTAACATGGCTGGTACCATTCGTACTATCGGCTTTGGCGATGTAGACAAGAAATTAAATGATCGTAGTTTGAGTACAAATTTGAATTACGACATATCGAGCAATTTGGAATTGGGTAAATTTTTCCCGGCGAAATCCGGTGTGAGTATCCCAATGTATATCGGTTATTCTGAAAACTACATTCGCCCAAAATATTATCCATTAAATCCCGATTTAGAACTTCAAGCCTTTCTAACGGGTGTAACAGACCCGGCCAAACGTCTTGCTATTAGAAAAGCAGCAGAAGAATACAATTCACTGTATAGTTTCAATTTGAGTAATGTTAAATTCGGTTCTGGTACAGCGGCAGGTGTTAAGTTAAAGCCATGGAGTGGAAAGAATTTTGTAGCAGGATATAGCTTCCAAAACAATTACAAACGCGACCAACAAATTGAAGAATATTTCCTCAAAACCACTCAAGCTACCATTGGTTACAGTTATTCGATACCTGCCAAATACATCAAACCTTTTAAGAAAATTAAATCGAATAAAGTCAACCTTATTAAGGATTTCAATTTCAACTTTATCCCTTCTAATTTCAATGCTCAAATGCAAATTAATCGCTTGTACAGTGAGCGTCAAGCGAGAAACAACAATACCTTCAAGCAAGTTAATCCACGGTTATTCGACAAGAACTTCACCATAGTTAGAAACTACGCGGCAGTATTACCATTAACCAATTCAATCTCATTAAACTATTCGGCGAAAGTTACGGCAAGGATCCAAGAGCCATACGGCAGACTAGATTCTCCTGAAAAAAGAGACTCTGTATTAAATGAATTTAAGAGTTTTGGTACACTGTGCCATTCTCTAAAGTAAAATGGTTAAAATGGATAAATACAACACTCTCTTATACTACAAGTTACGAATGGAATCAAGCCCCACCGGCATTTGAATCCTTGGGAAACAGAATTCAGAACTCACAAGATATAAATGTAACGGCTCAATTAAACCTTACACAACTTTATAGCCAAATTCCTTGGTTAAAGAATTTGGAGAAACCCAAAAAAGCACCCGTGGCTCCTGGAAAAAAAGGAGCACCAGCAAGTGCAACACCCACAAAACCTGATGGAGATGGTGGCCCATCCTTTAATTCTGCAATAGAAAAAGGCAAAGAAGCGCCTAAAGCCAATCCAGCGAAAATATTCGTAGGCAACTTCGTAAGTATGTTAAAGAATGCTTCCGTAAATTACCAAAGAAAATCAGGTATGGAACTTCCAGGTTTTGCTTTCAGACCAGACTATTTTGGAAACAACTTTGCACACCTACAGCCAGGTCTTGGATTTGCATTTGGACAGCAAAATCCAGGTTTGCGATACGACATGGCCAAAAATGGGGCTCTAAAATCAGATACCCGTCAGCCTAATTTCTACAGCCAAAATCTCAATGAAAACTTCTCCGGAAACATCACCATCGAACCAATTAAGAACTTTAGAATTCGTTTAGATTTCACAAGAGGTACCGTAGATGGAACAAGAAGTATTTTTAAATACAATGGAACCAATTGGGTGGATGAAGGTTTAACCCAAGTGGGCAATTATAATATTACAGGATGGTTCTACAAAACGCATTTTTCTAAAGATTCAAACAACAATGGCGATCACCCCAACCCTGTTTTCCAGCAATTCTTAGCAAACAGATATAGCGTTGCTCAAGAATTATCATTGCATGATTCACGTGTAAATGCCATAGTTACAGATACCATCACCAAATTCCCATTAGGATATAGCAAGTTCTCTCAAGATGTATTAATCAATAGTTTTTATGCAACTTATAGCGGTAAAAACCCATCTAGTTCAGGATTGTCTGCTTTCCCTAAAATTCCTTTACCTAACTGGAACATCAACTACAATGGCCTTACAAAAATCAAAGCCATTGGTAGCGTATTTAGCAACATCAACATTAAACATGCTTACACCGGCAGATATTCTATCAGAGAATATACCCGCAACCTAAGATATGATAGTGGCCAAACTCCCGAAATGGGCAAAGACTTCACTAGCAAATACCAAATAGCAGACGTAACAATTTCAGATGGATTCTATCCATTAATTGGTTTAAATGTTACCACCAAAAACAACTGGACAATGGGTTTTGAGTATAAGCGTTCAAGGGTTTTAAAATTATTCGCGGCACAATTTAACATGACCGAAATTCGCAACAACGAATTCCAATTAAATGCGGGTTATCGTGTTACTGGGCTTACACTTCCTTTCAGAAGAAACGGGCGATGGGTTTATCTGCCTAACGATTTCAGATTTGATCTAACGGTGAGTGTAATTGACAACGTAACTGCCATTAGAAAAATCGATTTAAACGTGAATCGATATTCTGCAGGTATGCAAACCATCAGAATTTCGCCATCAATCACTTATCAAGTTAATCAAAAAATCAACTTGGCTATGAAATATAACCGTAACGTAATGAAACCCAAAACAGGTGTAGGATTCTACACCGCACTTACAGATTTTGGTTTGGAATTGCGTTATATGTTCAACTAATTTCTAAGAAGTCCTAAGGGTAGCGAATTATCAAATTTATGGATGCAATAAGAAGAATATTTTCAAGTACTTATAACGCTATTATAAAGGCCCCATTTTTACTATTCTTCATTTTAAACTTCACAGTTAACATCCAAAATACTCATGCTCAGTTGTTACAAACAGGAGCATGGAAAACACACTTGAGCTATCAAAAACTCACCGTTTGTGAAGCAACATCCCGCTTCATTTATGCCGCTAGTGAACAAGGTTTTTTCAGGGTAAAAGAGTCCACCAATGAACTCGAATTACTCGGCAAACCTGATGGATTCAACGGCCAAGAAATTACTGCAATGGCCTACAAGCCAGAATCAGATGTTTTGGTAATTGGATACCGTGATGGAAATATAGACCTACTCTATAATGATTCTCGAATTGTAAATGTTCCA
>JAGKXC010000170.1 GCA_021151535.1 Sphingobacteriia bacterium
GATGTGTTCTTTATTCATCCCACAACGTATATCGCCAAGCCAAAAACCCAGTACCTCTGGAACCAAGACCTCAACGATGAATCCCTGAACAAAGAAGTAGACCAAGGGCCCATTCTCTACCAAGCCTCCGTGTTTAACCAAGCCGCGAAAGTGTATGCACCCCGTTACCGACAGGCTCATTATTCAGTGTTCCTTACCCGCAATTTGAACGATAAACAAACCGCTTTAGACACGGCCTACAAGGACGTGGCACAGGCATTTGAGTATTACCTAAAACATTACAACAACAACCGTCCTTTCATCATTGCGTCGCATTCACAAGGCACCATTCACGCCGCTCGATTGCTCAAAGAATTTGTTATCGGCAAACCCTTGCAAACCCAATTGGTGGTGGCGTATATCCCCGGAATGCCTGTCCCTACTGATTCTTTACCCGGACTGCCTATCTGCCAAAGCTATGATGCCTTTGGTTGCTTTGCCAGTTGGAGCACATACCAACGTGGCTTTATTCCCGAATATTACCAAGCTGGTTTGGCCCGAGCCATCTGCATTAATCCCATAACTTGGAAATACGATACCGCTTATGCGCCCACCTCCCTGCACAAAGGCAGCGTGGTGAAGCCATTTGATGTGGTTCGTCCGCAAATTTGTGATGCCCAAGTTCACGGCGGATTGCTATGGATCACCAAGCCCAAATTTCCCGGCGCATTCCTCTATACCAACCCAAATTACCACATCGGCGATTTCAACCTCTTTTATATGGATATCCGCAGAAATGCCCAAGTAAGAAGCGAGAATTACTTGAATAAACGCTAGCTTTTTCTCTTTTCAAACATTCCTCTACATAAAAATCACTCAACTTTCGTTATTTTGTAACATTCAAAATTCTATAAAACATGAAGATGCGTAAATGGCTCAAAGGAATCGGTATTGGCTTGGTTAGCTTATTGGCAATCTTGTTGATTCTACCCTTCGCTTTTAAAGGTAAAATTGTACAATCTGTTGAAGATGCTGCCAACAAAAACCTGAATGCCAAAGTGAGTTTTAACCACGATTTTTCGTTGAGTTTGATCCGAAACTTCCCCAACCTTTCCGTAGGAATCGACGATGTGAAAATTGTTGGTATCGATTCATTCCAACATGATACCCTTTTGAATGCAAAAAACATCCGCATCGTTTTGGATATTCAATCCGTAATCAGCGGAGAAACCATGAATATCAACAAGATATACTTGAACGACACCCGTGCAAAATTGGTATTCCTCAAAAGCGGTGCCGCCAACTTTGATATCGCCAAAGTAGATTCTACCGCTCCGGTAGACACTACCAAATCTGCCCCAATATCCCTAAATATCAATCAGTTAAAATTGGATAACGCCCATATCGAATATGTGGATTATTCGCTCGACTTTGAATTGATGGCAGACCAAATGAACCTTACTTCAAAGGGCGATTTCAAACAAGATGTCTTCACCCTGTTAAACGATCTTTCAATTGAAAGAACGAGTATGTCGTTCGCGGGCATGACCCTCCTTTCCAATGCCAAAATCTCTGGAAACACAGGGATCGACATGGATTTGAACAAAATGAAATTTGGCTTTGCCGATAACCAATTCCAAATCAACGAATTGCCATTGAAGGCCAAAGGTTGGGTGGAAATGCGCGAAAAAGACATGAACATGGACATCGATATTTCGGCTCCAACTTCAGAATTCAAGTCTTTCTTAAGCGTGGTTCCAGGTTGTTACTCCAAAGATTTCAGCAGCGTAAAGGCCAGCGGTACCATGGCATTGGCATTCACCATGAAAGGAATCATGGACGATTTGCGCATGCCTACCACGCATGTGGGTCTAAAAATTAACAACGCCGGTTTCCAATACCCCGATTTGCCAGCTTCGGCAAGTGGCATTAACCTAGATTTCAAGTTGGATAACACCGATGGAAATCCCGATAATACCCATATCCAAATCGAACCTTTCAAAGCGATTTTGGGCGGCGATCCATTGGAAGTCCACCTCGATCTCAAAACCCCTGTGAGCAATCCTTTTGCCAAAGGAAATTTGAAATTGGCCATCAACCTCGACAACTGGAGAAAGTTGATTCCATTGGATGAAAAAACCGTGTTGAGCGGCCAAATTAACGCCGATTGTTTCTTCGACGGTCATTACAGTTCTGTAGCAAAACAGCAGTTCAACGACCTCAAAGCCGGCGGTACATTGGGTATCAAAAACATGAAATACAACGCCGAAGGCATGTTGCCATTGGATTTA
>JAGKXC010000171.1 GCA_021151535.1 Sphingobacteriia bacterium
TTTGAAGCAATTTTTTTTGAATTTCAAAAATTGGTTTATAACCTAGCGTTACATTATGTTCAAAATGTGGAAGATGCAGAAGAAATCACCCAGGATGTTTTTGTCAAGGTTTACAATAAAATAGATACATTTAAAAGCCTATCCAGTATGAAAACCTGGATTTATCGCATTTGTATCAATCAATCGCTGGATTTTATCAAATCCAAACAAACAAAGAAACGAGGATTGCTTCAATCGCTGTTTTCGCTGTCAGATAATCAGGCAAATTGGTACCCAGTGGAAATGAATCATCCGGGGATAGAATTGGAACAAAAAGAAGCCGTTGAGAAAATATTTCGCGCAATCAATCAACTGCCTGACAATCAAAAAACGGCGATTATTTTGTTGAAAATCGAGCAGAAATCGCAAGTTGAAACGGCGGAAATTATGGAAATATCTGTTAAAGCGTTGGAGTCTTTGTTTCGCCGAGCCAAAATAAATTTATTAGAAAAATTAAACGAAGAGAAAGGAATATGAGAAATTCGTCGTCTAACGAAAATATGGAACAAGTTTCTGTTTATTTATCGCAAATAAAACAGGTTTTACCTAGCGGCAATCTTTTGGATAGAACCTATCAAAAGTTGAATGAGAGGGTTTCCTATTTTTGGGTTGCAGCTGTGGCTTCAGTGTTGTTTGTTTTTTTTGGATTGGAATTTTACTACACTTTTGATAGGGTTCACGCAACAGGCAATGAATTAACCCAAGTAATCTACACAACCAATAATATGTTGTACAATGAATAAGATTAAATTGTTAATAGCAGTTATCGCGGTTTTGGTAATTAGCAATGGGATTTTATTGTTTATGCACTTAAATCGTCCGAATCCAAAGGGTGAAGGGCCAAAGGATTACATCATTGAAAAACTGCATTTTGATACCCAACAGGCTAAAATCTACGAAAGAACCATTCATCAACACCGCAAGGCGATTCATGAAAATGAACAAGAAATGAATCAATTGAGAAATGCATTATATAGGCAACTTGAATCTCCAGTGGATAGTTCAAAAATAGATTCTGTGCTATCGTTAATCGCCCTACAACAAGAGAAAGCGGAACGCATTAATTACAATCATTTTTTGGAAATTAAGCGAATTTGCAAACCTGAGCAGTTGAAAGATTTTAATGGATTAACCCAGGAAATTGCACAATTGTTTTCCCCTCATAAAAGAAAATAAATCAATAAATTACCCCAAATTAACGAATACAATCGCCCATGAAAAAATACATCAGTTTTGTACTGCCCCTTTTTGTCTTTCAATCCTTGTTGGCTCAATATCAGCAACTGAGAATTCCAGACACACTGAGTGGAACCCAATTTAATTTGGTACTAAAGGACACTTTTAAGCAACTGAAATCCGGCAATCAAACCATCACAGGTGGAATAAATAACCATGATTTCTGGGGCCCAACATTGATTATGAATAAGGGCGATGTGGTGCACATGAATGTGACCAATAAACTCAATGATTCTACTACATTGCACTGGCATGGCATGCATTTGCCGGCGGTGATGGATGGCGGTCCGCATCAGGTAATTCCCGTTGGAACCACTTGGCAGCCGTACTGGAAGGTGACCAATCAGGCTTCAACGTTGTGGTATCATCCGCATTTACACATGATGACCTTGGAGCATCTTTCTAAGGGTTTGGGTGGATTTATTATCATTCGCGATTCTGTAGAAGCTGCCTTGGCGCTGCCCAGAACCTATGGCGTAGACGATATTCCTTTGGTCTTAACCAGCCGCAGGTACAATACATCGAATCAATTTGTAGTGCAAGATGTGGCTTATGGCGATTATTTGTTGGCAAATGGTACGCCCAATGCGCAAGTGTCGCTGCCCAAACAATTCGTTCGATTGAGGATCTTGAATGCCGAAATTGAGCGCGGTTATGATCTGGGATTTAGTGATAATCGAAAGTTTTATATCATTGCCAATGACGGTGGATTGTTGAATGCGCCCGTAGCTGTTACCCGCGTTAAATTAATGGTTGGAGAAAGGGTTGAGATTTTGGTGGATTTGCAGGGCGATGCAGTGGGTGCAACGTTGGATTTGAAGGCATACAATTCTGGTCAAGCCTTTGGTTTTCCGGGCGGTGAACCCAATACCTCTGGAAATTTTGGAAGTTTGTTGAATAATACTGATTTTACGGTATTGCATATT
>JAGKXC010000172.1 GCA_021151535.1 Sphingobacteriia bacterium
GCTAGCAATGAATTTGCCTGTTAAGCTGGTAATGGTAGCCACCATCTCTTTGTTGTTTGTCATCTCAATTCTAAGAATATCGTTTGCTGGATTTGGGTAAACTGCAGTTTGTAGTTTATTGATTATTACAGAAGCGGTGATATTCTTCAAAGTAGAAGTGTCGATAACCAAATTTTCATCGCCCGATTGATAACCGGCATACCAAAAATAAACCAACATCATTTCATCGGTTGTTCCTTCGCCTTTAGCAACCGGTAATGGCGGAGAATTGGGATTGTTGGGGTTGCTGCTGGTGTTGTTGTAGTGCGCTTCCGACCAAAGCACATCGCCAGATTGTACGATCATGGGTGAGCGAAAACTGTATGTGCGCTGCCAATGGAAATCCCATTGTGGGATATCAATAAATTTCATTGTATCGGTACCGCGAAGTCCATAAGCTTTGATATTCGTTCCAATCAAATGCATGTGAGGCGCTATGGCGAAAACAGTGGCTTTGCCGTTCACAACATACTTGGAATTGAAAGTTTTTTCTGTGTTGGCGGGGATGTATAATGGTCCATTCGTCATGCTGCCATTGTCGTGATTCAGAATCGGGGCGATGAACACTTCACGCAAAGTATTGGTGGTAGTTTTCAAATACACTTTGGTGGAGTCGAGTTCAGCATTGATGCCGCCAGGATAATGAATTTGTAGAATGATCCTTGTGTTTTTCAAAAGTTTTGTGCCAAACCCAGGTGTGAAAACAAAGGGTTCTTGTCCGGGAACATAAACGCCAATCAATTGAGAAGTGGGCGATCCGGTTCCGCCAAATGCCAAATAACCCGGTGCCGGATCCAAATTATCTTTGGTAACTGGAATGCTACTTGTATCTTGAAATACCAGTACATGGTGTACAATTTGGCGATTTCCAGGCACTACTTCCAAAGCTGTAGCGAATTGGTTTTGGGCGATATTGGTAGGAAGTACAAAGCAACGATATTCATCTGTAGTAGTACTTACAGTGTAATTCGGCATTTTTAAAATTAGGTTGGCGGTGGTTAATGTTGCGCCATTTTGGGGTGTGGGATCGGCTGGTGCCAAGCTGGGATTGCCTTCGGGAGCACTGTTGTTTGCCCATTGCTTAATGGCTTCAATTTCTTGCGTGCTCAAAATTCGCTCATGTGCATATCGCTTGTATTTGGGGTCGGCCGGCCAGGGTGGCATCCTCCTGGAATCAACCGAATTGGCAATGCTGCTGGCCATGGATTGCGCATTGGCATAACCCACCAAGGAAAATGGTGCAATGCCGCCATCAATATGACAGTTGGTGCAATTTTGGTATAAAATCGGGGCGATATGCTCCGCCCAGTTGGGTGTTTGCGCTTTTAAGAGTGGAGTTGCGCTTAATGCCAGAAATAAGGCTAGGTATCGAATCATGGGCTAAGAAGAATTTAATAACGGAATTTAGACGAAATAAATTGAATTTGGTTTAATATGAATTTGAGAAATAATGTCAAATTAAGTACCTTGCTAGAAATTGATTCATGAAAAAATTTAAAACGGTTGTGTTTTTTTGTTTCGGGGCGATATTCCTTTTTACCACAAGTGGATGCCTTGTTAAAACCTATTATTCCACGGCTCAAGTGGATGAGTCTTTTCGGGTAAATTGTAACCAAGCGTTGAATAGTTTGTCGAATTTGGAAAATCAACTCAACAAACTGGAAATGAAATACCATGAAATTCAATGCGATAACAAGACTGCAAATTTGAAGAAATCTGATTCGATGTTGCTGCAATTGGAGGCAGAAATGAATGAAATTCAACAGTTAAAAGGGAAAATCAATCAAGAATATCAGAATTTTCAGAATTATACGCGTGGAAAAGACAAGATTGTTTCAGGATCGCCAGAACACAAAGCTTTAAAAATTACCCGAAGCACATTAAAGAGCACGATTGCTTTACTTCAAGAGAAGGGCGATTTGATGGTGAAAAATGCTGAAGCATTTACCAACTTTACAACGCATAACGTGGTACCTGAAATTCGAGTTTGCGTGGTTGCTGATTTTAAAAGTCAAATACAGAATGCCATTCAACAACTCAATCAATCGCAACAACAGTTACAATCTCAAAACAATCAATATCAAAAAGATGTAACGGATTATACGGCGTTACACCAAGCAAAAAAGCCTGAGAAAATTATCGCCCTAAAAAACGAAATAGGGGATACTTGCCTTTTTGAGTATAGAGAAGAAGGATTCCTTAATTTTTATCGTCTAAATTGATTGCGCAATACTTCTAAAGGTTTTGAGCCATGTAACATGCAACAATCGGAAATGCATTTTGAAGCAATTTTTTTTGAATTTCAAAAATTGGTTTATAACCTAGCGTTACATTATGTTCAAAATGTGGAAGATGCAGAAGAAATCACCCAGGATGTT
>JAGKXC010000056.1 GCA_021151535.1 Sphingobacteriia bacterium
ACCTTCTTTGGATCCACCAACACAAATTTTACATAAGCTGGGTGTTTCTTATATAACAGCGATACCAAAATGGCATTCAAGCCTACTGATTTCCCCTGACCTGTAGCACCGGCCATCAACAAGTGCGGCATCTTCGCTAAATCCGTTACAAAAATCTCGTTGGAAATGGTCTTACCCAAAACTACCGGCAACGCAAAATCACATTCTTGGAATTTCTTACTCGCCAATACCGCCTTCATCGGTACCATCTCAGGATTCTTATTCGGAACCTCTATACCAATAGTTCCCTTTCCCGGAATTGGCGCAATAATACGAATACCCAAAGCCGCCAAACTCAACGCAATATCATCTTCCAAATTCTTAATTTTGGAAATTTTCACACCTGGAGCGGGTACAATTTCATACAGCGTAACAGTTGGCCCCACACTGGCCTTAATACTGGAAATGCCAATTTTATAATTCTCCAAGGTCTGGATAATCATATCCTTCGACGCCTGAATTTCTACCATGTCAATCTCCTGCTTCTTAGCGTCGTACTCCTTCATTAAGTCCAAAGTTGGAAACTTATACGCACTCAATTCTGCCGTTGGATCATACAAAGTATCCAATCCCATGCGCTCCATTGCCCCATCGGCAACCACCGCATCATCGTCTAATATCTCCTCTTCTTTACTCGTAAAATCTTGAATTTGAAAGCTCTCATCTCCCGTATCAATCACCGTTTTAGGCGCAATAACTTCCACTTGATTCAAATCAATTTGCTGATTAACAGGATCATTCACACCCCCAAGCACTGGCGATTTCAACTCAGTAGCCAAATTGTTCAAATCAATCGTTGCCGAAACTTCCGGCTTATCCGCTTCCACTTCAGGCATAAATAACGGACCTGAATACTCCGACTCCGAAGGTTTTTCAGTTGTGATATTTTGGGCGATGGGTGTTTGCGGATGCACCCCTGCTTCAGCCGATTCCTCCTGCTGCTTCAACACCTCAAATGAACTCAATTTATGCTCATCATTCGCCTCTACCTTTTTAACTGAAATTTGCGTTAAGGCCGCAATTTGCTCCGGTGTTAATCGCTCTTCCTCTTCTTCCTCAAATTCCTCAATGATTTCAGGCTCCAAATCGCCCTGCTCCTCTTTTTCCAAACTCATACCCGCTCCACTATGATGGGCCGCTATCTCCCCCTCAACTTCTGCATCTTCATCGCCCTGTTCATCATATTGCTTCAACTTGATTTTCGCAAACGGATTCAAGTTCAAAAAGAAAAAACTGTAGGCCACCGCATACACCAACAAAAACAACAGCGACCCAATCCAACCAATGCTTTCCTCAATCAATTGATTACCTGTAAAACCTATGGCTCCGCCCATTAACGGGAAAATTCGCAAAGCAAACCCCATAAATAACGATACCCAAAATGCCACCAAAATAGAGTGAATGATTATACGCAATAATGAAAACGGGCGATAATCGAATAGCAAATACAACCCACTTAACGCTACATACGGCAAGAAAGCAAAAGATCCAATGCCAAACCCATTATGGATAAACTTATAAGATAACCAGGCTCCAAAATACCCCATTGAGTTTTTTACTTTATCGCCAGCATGATGAAAAGCCTCCCAATCGTTGGTGGCCAACAAACTTTGATCTAAATTCCAAGTAATGTAAAACGAAACAAACGAAATGAACATCACCAAGCTCAACGCCAACAGCATGAAACCCACCACTTTCCGGGTTGGATCATGTCGCAACGTAATTGCTAACCATACATCTTTTGCAGTGATTTTATCGGCTTGATCCGATTTGTTATCCCTTAAAAAATCTGGTCTTTTGTCTTTGGTTGATTTGCCTTTGGCCATATAGTAACAAACGAATGTACAACAGCCTTTCGTGCGTACGCGCGCGTGTTATTCACCAATACTAAGAGTGTACAGAATATTCCACTACCTCAGAACCCACCGAATACATCTGTCCTTCAACCGCTTCTTCCGTTTCCGGGAATACCGTTCTGGCCTCTTCCACCAAAGGCGTAGCATCTTGGTATCTGGCAGAAAAATGACCCACAATCAATCCCTTGGCGCCACACATTTTGGCCATTTGTGCCGCTTGCAACGAAGTACTGTGGAAAGTCTCTCTTGCACGAGCTACACGTTCATGTAGAAACGTAGCTTCATGGTACAACAAATCAACATCCTTTAAAATAGGCACCAAACTCTCGTCGTAAATTGTATCCGTTATATACGCATAAACCCGGTTCTTATATCCAGGATGCGTGAGTTGGTCGTTTTTGAGATGTCCATGCTTAGGGGATTGGTAATCTTCGCCCCATTTTAATGAATCGTAAAACTCCACTGGCACCTCATATCGGAAACATGCATCCAAATTCAATTTGCGTTCCGGACCTTTTTCCTTTACCAAAAATCCCGTACAAGGTACCCTATGCTGCAATGGAACAGAAACCACTTCAAAAGCATCAGTTTCTATCACTTTCCGCATTTGATCAAATTGTGTAGTTACAAAATTTAACTCATAAGGCAAATGAGCATCACTCTCAGATAACACCGCCCTGATGATGGTTTCCAAATTCGGTGGACCCACAATAATCAAAGGCTCAACCCTACCAAACAATGCCATCGATGTAATTAAACCCGGCAATCCAAAGTAGTGGTCACCGTGCAAATGCGTTATAAATACATGCGATAAGCGCTGCATTTTTAATCCATAACGCGATAACTGACGCTGCGTTCCCTCACCACAATCCAACAAAATATAGTTGCCCTCAAGTCGCAAATACTGCGCGCTCGGATGTCGATACTTCGTAGGTGTTGCAGACGAAGTACCCAGAACCGTAACTTCAAAGGGCTTTCTCATGGGATTCGAATTTCCCCAACTTAGCCAAAATTATGCCACAATTCCATACGATAATTTAATAAACAAACACAATACTTATTATTTAACTAATAATGAGATTGTTAAATAACAAATCACCCGAAAACCCATATGTAACACGTCAATAACTAAAGAATTCCAAGCAAGGTTCCGTATACCCCTTCAACCGAAATTCTCTGAATACACGGCCTATTGGCATTTACACAATGTACCTGATCACAAGGATTACAATCCATATAACAATGAACCACCCTTTTATTATTCTTTGCGTTTAAATATGCATCATCTAACACAGAATCAATTATTTCCTTGCCCTCTCCATCCAACTTCACCACCTTAGCATCCAGTGGGTAAAAAACATTTTCCACCCCTGGTCCAAAAATCCCCAATAAGGGTATTCCCGCAACATCCGCCAATTGCAATGGGCCACTTTCATTGCCAATAAACATATCACATTGTTGCATAAAAGCGTAAAATGATAACAGCGAAGCATCCTCCGGCACCGTTTCCCCTCCAATCCAAGCACTTCCCAAACCCGCCAACTGCTGAACCTCCAAAACAGAAGCTTTCTCATCTCCCACACCCACCCAAATGGGCCAAATGCGCTGATTTTCCCATAAAAGTTGCGCTAATTGGGCGAAATTCGTCAACGGCCACTGCCTGAGCACTCTGCGCGCACCCACATGCACCATTGCCATGCGAATTCCTTTGATATCACCCATGTGCAGCAAATCATATTCCTCTGCCTCACGCCTGCATTTTCTAATCCATTCCATGGCATTCACTTCCGCTGCAACACTGGGATACAACTTCCGATCCCAACGCTCATCGCCAGAAAGCAAAGGCTTAATTATCCGATAATTCGTTACTGTTTCATGGGGTTGTTTGCCACGTTGAACAAATCTAACCCAGCCACGATCCACACGGTAATTTGGCATCGTTTTCCAATGCAAACTCTTCCAAAGTGTTTGCCAAGTGCCGCGCAATTCCACAACCAATTGATACTGCTTTTTCCATTCCTCAACCGATGTAATCACATGATTCACCCCCGGATGATTCTCCAACATATTCGCCACAAACGGCTTGCAAAGCACCGTAATTTCCGCTTCCGGATAACGCTGACGCAGCAATGAAAATACATGTAACGTGCTAGCCATATCGCCAATTTCATCCCACTTCACGCATAAAATGGTTTCCGGCGATATGCGTTCGGCTCGCTTTGATGCAGAGATGAATCGCGATGCCAAAAAATTCGCAAAATAGAGGTGCTTTTCAGTAAAAATATTCATTTTTTCGCCCTAAATCACACCAAAGAATACAAAATTGGCCTCGATGGAACCGCATCAGTAAGCAAGTGAGGGACCTGCAAATTCAGCGCATACAAACCATCTTCAACATCGTTTTTCACATAAATCATTTCTGTAATGGTACAACCAAATCGAGGATCTTCGGGCGATACACGATACACATTCCCATGCTCTTCGCGCTGTGGCTGACCCCACCAACAATGATGCGCACTTAACCTACCCTCATCCACTTCAGGGTCTACACTTGGAAAATCAGTAAGCAAATGTTGTATCCCCAAACCCGCTAAATAGGCTAATGCTTCGGATTGGAAAAAAGGAGCATTATTGCCACTCCAAATGCGAGATTTCTTATCCTCATCATTGGGCAAACTCCGAAAAATAATCGCCTCAATTTCCTTACTGATAACAAGTTGCTGCATTTGCAACAAATTTACACAACCTTTTTCATCCGGAATTACCGTTACCAATTGAGCCACAAACCAAAACTTGTTTAACACTTGAGAAATAGGCAATCTTTCTTCCGTAATATGACCAACACTCTCCGTATGGGTTCCATTTCCATGAGCACAAAGCGTTAAAATTTCGCAGTTTGTGCTACCACCCATCGCCACACTTCCTACAAAATTACCCACGCGAATGGGCTCAAAAACCGCAGGATTGATAAAAAAAGCATTGGGATTATCGCCATTAGGACCCATACTCAAAGAGATATCAATGGGCGATAACAAATTGGCCTGATAGGACTTATTTTGAAAGCTAAAATGCAACTGCACACCACAAAGTTGCTTGTTTTTTCATCAAATTCAAAGTAGCGCTGGCATATTGTAACTCAACCCATATTTACAGCCTTGTTCAGCTTTCCCATATACTCATCATGGCTGATTTCATAGGCACCAAACTGAATCAAATGGGGATTTAAATACTGAGAATCGAGCAACTGAAAATTCTTTTCGCGTAAAAATTCAACCAAAAACACCAAACACAATTTTGAAGCATTGGGGGCACGATGAAACATACTTTCACCAAAAAACGCCTTCCCCAAAGAAACGCCGTACAATCCACCCACCAAAAAATCACCATCCCAAGCTTCAAAAGAATGGGCCAATCCTTTATGGTGTAAATCAATATAGGCTTGCTGAATCTCCTCCGAAATCCAAGTGTCTTCCGTTCTTAACTCCGCACACAATTTGATCACTTGCTCAAAAGCATTGTTAATGGTAAAATCATAAGGCTTTTTGTTATACAAACGGCGCAAATTCTTGGGCACTTTAAATTGATCATCCAGTGGGATTATTCCACGCATTTGGGGCGTATGCCAAAAAATATCATTACCCTCGTCGGGATGAGCCATTGGAAATGTTCCATTCAAATAGGCATAAACCAATAAATCACTGCTGAGCATAATGGGGGTGCAAAAATCGGATAATTCTGCTGATTTTAATTGCAATTTTTTGGCGAAAAACCAGAAGAAATCTTTCTAAAATGATAGAAGTATGTACATTGTATTGTTTTTTTGCAACCGAAATGGGCAAGGCCAAACTCGTAAAATTCGCAGAATTCGATTCGTTTTCAAATACTTTCGACGCTTCCTGCAACCTCAAAGGACAGTGGAACAACTGGTTCAACAACAACAATCCCATTGTTTTGGAGTTGGCCTGCGGCAAGGGCGATTATACTTTGGGCTTGGCTAGGATGAATCCCAACATTAACTACATTGGTGTAGATATTAAAGGCAACCGATTGTGGCGCGGTGCCAAAACTGCGTTGGAAGAAGGGCTTTCCAATGTGGCTTTCTTGAGAATCCCTATCGATAATATTAGTGAATACTTCGCAACAAACGAAGTGTATGAAATTTGGATAACCTTCCCAGACCCACAACCTCAAAAGGAGCGCAAGCGACTTTCATCGCCCAAATTCTTAAAAACTTACCGAGAAATTGCGCAGCCGCAAGCCCTCATGAATGTTAAAACCGACAGTGATTTGTTCTATGAATTCACTTTAGAAACAGCACAAGAAGAAAAATTGGAAGTGCTGAAAAATATTTCAGATGTTTACGCGATGCCCATTGTTCCTGAGGTTTTGCAAATTCGCACTTATTACGAAAGCATTTGGTTGGGCATGGGTAGAATTATCAAATATGTTCAATATCGCTTGAACCCGTAAGAAGATAGTGCTCTTCAACGGCTTTTTCCCAAGCCAAGGCTAGGGATTTTTTAATTGCAACATGGATGATTACTTTTTCTTGGTAATCACTGCCTAAAATTCTTGCACTCATTTTGGCCACCAAACGGTGAATTTCTTGCTCATGTTGAAATTCTGTTTCAACAAAAAACCGCTCTTCTATGGGCATTTCAACCTTGCCGCTGATTTGCAATACCAAACGAGCAGCTTCTCCGTAACTCTGTATCAATCCAGGTATTCCAAGCAATGTACCACCAAAATAACGTACAACCACCACCAAAACATTGGTTAATCCGGCACTCATGATGGCGCGTAATATTGGTCGGCCGGCAGAATTCGAAGGTTCTCCATCATCATTGGCGCGCTGTGCTTCACCACCTGCACCCAAAATGTAGGCATAGCAATGATGGGTAGCATCGGGGTATAATTTCCGCAACTTCTCCAGTTCTACCTTTACCGCAGCTTCAGAATTAACCGGAAAACTATAAGCCAAAAACCTTGATCCGCGCTCTCTTAAAGAGGTTTCAGCCGCTTTTTCTGGCATCCAGTAACTATCGCTAAACAGCATCACTTTCCTCCAAAATTTCCAAATTTCGCTTATAAACTCTTAATAAATCTTTACCCAACCACTGCTGAAATTGCCATCCATTAGGGAAATCTGGCGATGTAATTCCGCCACCAGCCCTCAGTTCGGTATTCCGATATTCCATGATTTCATCGGCGCAACCACTCAATAGCAATCCCTCAAGCGTTTTTTTCCCACCTTCCACCAAAACATGGGAGATTTTATTCTGTAACAAGATTTGCAGCAATTCATCCCAAACCCAAAGATTGGGAATCTTCACAAAATGCAACTTATTGCCACGAGGAGTTACTTCTTCACCATCCTTAAACGTATTCAAAACTAGTATCGGAGAAAAAACCACATCCACGCGGTCTACTTGATAATTTCCGCGAAGATTTGGATCCAACACTACACGCACAGGGTTAAATGAATCAGAAATTTCAATATCAGGATCTACCATTCTGCAATCAAGCCGGGGCTTATCCGCTTCCCAAGTACCCACACCCACTAGAATAGCATCCACATACCCGCGCAACCAATGTAAGTGATTTTGTGCATCCTCCCCAGAAATCATCAAGCGAGGCATTTCTGGCGATGAGGCCATAAATCCGTCTGCCGTGCTCGCCCATTTGGCAATACAATAGCTGCGGTTTTCGGAAATATTAACAAAAAACTTTCTGTTCAATTGCACGCATTGATCATGCAAAACTCCAACCTCCACTTCAACACCCGCAGCTCTCAACCGAGCCACACCTTTTCCCGCCACCAATGGATTTGGGTCTAACGTACCAATCACAACTTTTTTAATACCCTTTTCTACAATTAGATCTGCACATGGCGGGGTTTTACCATGATGCGAGCACGGCTCCAAATTCACTACCAACGTACAATCCTGATAAGAAAAATCGCTCGGCAATTTTTCAATTAACGCCTTCTCTGCATGCGCTAATCCAAACCCTGCATGATATCCCTCCGCAACAACCGCATCGCCCTTCACCAATACACTGCCTACCATGGGATTCAACCCCACAAATGGCTTACCCTTTTCGGCAAGCTGCAAACATTTCCGCATGAATGAATCCCACATGTTCAAATCTTACCGCGAAGTTATACCTATTTTTGTGGCTACTCAAATGCAAAATTCAAAATCTGACCATAGCGCAAATCATTCCCCAAAAAGAGGTACACGCCTCACCAATTTATTTAAGGAATTCTTTAATAGTCAACAAATTGGAGGCATTCTTCTCATTATTTTTACCCTGTTTTCCATTACGCTTGCCAATTCAAGCAATGGAACCGAATATATCGCATTCTGGAAAACCAAAATCGGCTGGAAAAATACCGATTTCCACTTACATCTCAGTATCGCAGACTGGATCAATGATGCTCTAATGACCGTTTTCTTTTTACTAGTGGGTATTGAAATCAAACGCGAATTGGTTATAGGCGAATTATCTGATAAGAAAAAAGCTTTGTTGCCTGTTTTCGCCGCATTGGGAGGGATGATTTTCCCAGCAATCGTCTTCTTATTAATCAATTTTAATCATCCAGAATTCATCAAAGGAGCAGGTATTCCAACGGCAACAGACATTGCTTTTGCCATCGCTATCATGGGAATGTTGGGCGATAAAGTACCAGCTTCGTTAAAAGTTTTCCTAACAGCATTAGCCATCATAGATGATCTCGGGGCGATATTCGTTATCGCCATTTTCTACGGTTCACATTTCAGCGCACTATATATAACCCTTTCTGCCATTACCATTACCATCTTATATTGGCTTAATAAAAAGAATAATAACAGTCTGTGGATCTACATGTTATTAGGTATCGCATTATGGTTCTTCATGTTACATTCAGGTATTCATTCCACATTATCCGGTGTAATTTTGGCATTTTTAATTCCATTTCAACACGGCAAGCAACATACCATTAGTCAGAAACTGGAACACGCACTACAATCGCCCGTTACCTATTTTATTTTGCCCGTTTTTGCACTTGCCAATACCGCAATTCAGTTTGATCAACCCATTGCTGAAACGCTAAATTCGAGCTTGGGCTTAGGCATTATGCTTGGTTTGTTCTTAGGCAAACCCATCGGCATTGTAAGTTTTAGTTACCTGGCTCAAAAATTGAAAATTGCGCAAATTGCAAAAAACATAAACTTCATTCAATTGCTGGGTGCCGGAATTTTAGGTGGAATTGGTTTTACAATGGCGATTTTTGTAACAAATCTTGCTTTTGATTCAGAAATGCTAATAGCAAATGGTAAAATCGCCATTTTATTTGGTTCATTAGCCGCCGCTTTTACGGGTTATGTTTTGTTGAATTTCAATAAAAAACACACCTAACAAATCCTACTAAATTCACCAAAATACCTAACAACTAACCAATTTATCAATAATACAACTTTTGTCATGTTGTTAATCTGCTGTATATCAATATTTTTGTTGTCAATTGGTTTATAATAAATGGAATTTCTAAGTGCTTATTTAACAACCGACAATCTTATTCTTACCAACACTGAGGAGGTGAAGAGTTTTATTGCCAACGGACATAAGGCTTATTCATCCTACCTTAACAAAGAGGGTTTCACCGCATTCAATATTTTTGTTCCTCAATATGTTTCCGAAATGGAAATGACCTCTTTAATCAATTTTGTAAAGAACCATAGGCATCTAACTGGTGCGATAAAAAAGTTTCTTCCAATTAATAATCATACAAAATTTGAAGATATCATCGGCGATTCCTCAGAAGGAGCAAAAATCTTACCGTTGTTCATGCTTCCAACCGAGGATTTTCAATATAAAAATCTCAGACATAAACTTTGGCATATCCATTTGCAAAATTATTCCATTATTATTTTGATGCCTACTCGGGTTTCAGAATGGAGCAGAAACATCAATATATTTAAGCAAATGAACTTGAAGGGAGTTCAATTTGCTGTTCATGTCCCTAAATTTAGTTTAATCATGGGGTTTCTTGATAAGAGAGTCTTGAAACAAATGAAATCAGATAGATTGATAACTTTCTGGTTAACTACCTCAATGGCAATTAATAATCCAAAGCAGTTCAGCAATGAAAAAACTGTAAAACTTTTCATTGAGAAAACATAGAATATGGATTTTACAGAGTTTTCAACTTTTTTCTCGTCAACTTAAATAATTTGCAGTCATTATCTGCTACCGTTGATCAAATTAGCCTGTCACATGAAATAATTTGAACAATTTGAAACTAAAATCAATACGCTAGTTTGTGTCATTAACTTAAAATATACACAAAACACAACAAAGCACTAATCTTAATTGCAAAAGAAATACAATTTAAAGCCTTATAATTGTTCAAACTTTTGAATGAACTTGTAACTTCTTGATTCCTCTATGTCAGTACTACAACCAAATTGTGAAAACCTCAATGTTTAATTTAAAAATGAATTCTGTGTCTAATGAATCCATTGGAGGCGTTTTACTAAAAGACTATTTGCTACTGCTAGTAGATGAACTTGAATTAGGTAATATTCAGGATAGATTATTGAAATATTCTATATACCTGCAAGAACATAAATTCCATGAATTTAGAATCATGGTACCTTATGAAACGCCAGAATTGATTTTACAAACAATTCAAGATTTTATCAATAAGCAACCCATCCCGGGAGCCCTTCGGAACTATCTACCTATCAATAATCAAACTAAGTTTGATAGAGAGCTAAAGGAAAATCCTAGCTTAGCTTTTAAAAGTTGGTTATGTGTTCTACCATCGCCAGATTATCGTTATGAATCACTTCGAAAAAGAATCTGGGAAATGGCCAAAGACGGCAAAGCACTCATGATTTTGATGCCGGAAAGAGTAAATGAATGGAGGGGAAAAACCTCATATTTGAAGAGAATGCATTTAAAAGGTGCTAGTTTCGCGATGTCGGCAAGTGCACAATTCAGATGGGGATTTTGGCACAAAAAGAATTTGAAAGAGATACACGAAAACAAATTGGTTACCATGTGGATTACGCCAAAGATCTATGACGTAAATTCATCAGAACATCAAAGAGACGCCAAGATCAAACTCGATATCATTACCAGTATCGACACCGTGCCAAATGATTTGTAACCCAAATTATTCGCATAATACACTTAACAATATATCATAATTGAAGCCTACTACAACCAGGCTTCTACAAATATTGAATCAAATTTTCTATTTTCGCTAAGTAATTGACACGCAATATCCATTTGTTGCGTGGATAACCAAATTTAGAAAAATATGAAAAAACTGATTCTCGCTGGCTTTGCTGCTGTTTTAGCCTCCACAACTTTTTTAATCACTTCTTGTGAAAAAGATCAAACAACTGTTACCGATTCTCCCGCTGATTACAATTTGGTTGACATCCAAACTGATTTGGCTTTCAAAGAAGTAGATGATGCTGCCGTTTCAATTGGTATCCTTCGTAGAGGAAATTATCCTACAATAACTGTAGATTCTTCAGGACCAATCAGTGTTGTAAAAACCATGACAATTGATTACGGCCCCACTCCTTTGTTGTGTGCAGATGGCAATTACAGAAGCGGCAAATTAACGGCAAGATGGACTTCTACAGTTTATGGTCAACAAGACAAAGCTGTCGAAATTGAATTAAGCGGCTTAAAACAAAATGATTTTACCTATGGCCCAACAAATATTATTGTAAACAATAATGGTAAAGACAAGAATGGCCACCAAAACTGGAAAATCACCTCTGGCGGCAAGGTTTATTTGTCAAATGGCGATTCTATTTCATGGTCAGGAACAAGAGATAGAACTTGGATTGAAGGTGAAAGTACGCCTTTGGATCGAAGCGATGATAAATTTGAAATCGTGGGTACAAACAACTTTACTAACAGAAAAGGCAAAAACTTCAACGCAATCATTACAACACCTGTAATTGCTGATTTTAGTTGTGAATGGCGCATTACAAAAGGAATTGTGAATATTGTTCCTACTGCAAGACCTGATTGGAAAATGAAGTTGGATTA
>JAGKXC010000008.1 GCA_021151535.1 Sphingobacteriia bacterium
GTTATAATAACCAATGTTTGCCCATGCCGCTTTACCCTTAGGACCTGAAGAAACAACAGGTGTAGCAGAAGTAAACTTCCAAGTTTGGGTGTAAGCGCTACTAGTAGTAGTTGAGTTAAATGTAATAGGTGTTTTGGTGTAGTTTGGACCTGTTGGTACAGTGAAATCCGCAGTAGGAGGATTAACCGCCTTAACGTTAACTTCAAAATCCAAAATGTTACCATAGTTAGTTTGTGTTCCGCAACCTTGGCTAGGCAAGAATGAGGAATACATACAACGAATTCTTAAGATTCGTTTTCCTGCAGGATAATTACCGCAAGGAATGGTTAACTGAGCAGTCTTGGTAGTGTTAGAAGCAACCTGTCCAAATGGGCCGGATGATTTAGCAATACATTCTGCAGTTGACAGAGTGTTATCACCATCCATGTCAATCCAAACACCAACATATTCACCAAATGTGCAAGTGTTTTCAACAGTGATAGTAATAACTTCGCCCGGAGTTACATCCATGATGGCTCCAGAAGTCATTAATTTGTTAGAAGATCCAGTGTTGTTGCAATTTAAGCCACTGTAAGATGCTGTTGTTCCAGCACTGTTTTTGATGGTAATACCAGATAAGTAATCTGAGGTACAACCATAAGAATTCGTAGCACTACAAATCTGTGCTTTGGACGCCCCGTACCAACTGAGGGATCCAAACATCAGTAATGCCGTTTTCAATTTGGTAAAACTTTTGTTCATATTCACTTTAACTAAACAAAAATATGATATTTTAATAAAAACTATCACAGATGTTTAAAAAAACTATAATAAAATTACGGACTGCTTACAAAGTTGGTCTTGAAATATCACGAAAGTGATAATATCCATATGATAGAGATATGCGGAAATGCAACCCGTTTGAGAAAAGTTGCACCAATTTTCGTTAGGATGTTAATCAATCTTGCTCCATAACGTAAAATCTATAAACCAGTTTAGGTTAAGCGTTAATGGTAAACTAAAAAATGGGAATACCTATTAAGGTATAAAGTTGAATTTCTTGGTAGTACTATCTTTTTGCAAAATAGGTAAGGAATTCCTATCAAAAGGAACGTGCATGATGCTCTGTTGTACCCTAGAAGCGAATAACCCAATTCCGTTTTCAATATTGGTGTATTCGGCTTGTTTCTGCACAATTCCAATTGAGGGTTCATTAACAGATATATAATCTAACAATGTTTGATTTCCACCATGAAAACTAAAACCTACCCATTTAATTCGGTGTTTTTTATTTGCTTCGGCTTGCAATGAATTCGCCAAAAATTGTAAGAAAGCCAATCTTGGCATTTGGTGGATAGCTCTAATTCTAGGTTCAACCCTAAAATTTGTAAGCATATTCCATTTTATATAGGTTTGCTCTTTCTTATTGGTGTCTGATGTATAGAATGATTCTACAACCATATGCATTTTAACATCAAAAGAAAAACTGTTTTCTCCTGGTGTGAAAGCAGTGGTTAAGTATGGGGTGCCAATTCCAAAAAATAAACTCTGTTCAAAAATGGGTCCTTGGATGGCGGCCTTGCCTAAAGTCCAAGTTTTTGCGGAAATTTTATTCCCAGAAAGCGGATTGCTTACATCTAAACGATATTCTCGATTTTGATAAATCGGTTCTTTTGTTGTCCAAACATAGGCTTCTTTACTGGCAAAAATTCCAGAATCTTTTTTGATTGCCGTTTTCACCAAAACCATTACTCTGCCTGTGGCAACTTCAGTTATTGTTGCGTAAGTAGAATCTAAATATAAACTATCTGGGTTTTGCGCTACTTCATAAGCGCTACCATTGGTATTAATAAATGCCTTATTGATTTTGATTTCCTGAACAGAATCAAGAGGGTCTAGCAAACCGTAAACGATGATAGACTCTTTCCATTTCGCATTTACTTCGAATTCTGTTTCACAAGATGGTAAGGTTAATCCAGCCAATAGGAGAATGGCGATAATTACGCATGATAACAGTTTCTCTTTGGCTTTCATTGAAATATCCTACTTTTGCTTATGAATTGGTGCAAAGATGCAGTATTCTAAGGAGAAATTCATTGTGAATCGACGAATTATAACGAGGTTTGAGAGGAATATGACGTCTAGATTGCATCGCCCTAAAAAAGAAAAAGGAAAAGGATTATGAGCATTCATAAAAAGGAACACAAGAAAATCACTACCCATGTTTTGGCTGAAATGAAGATGCGCGGAGAGAAAATTTCGATGCTTACAGCTTATGATTATTCGATGGCAAAGATTGTTGATGATGCGGGAATAGATGTGATTTTGGTGGGTGATTCTGCCTCTAATGTGATGGCTGGGCACGAAACTACATTGCCAATTACGTTGGATCAAATGATTTATCATGCTTCCAGTGTGGTTAGGGCGATTAACCGTGCTTTGGTGGTAGTAGATTTGCCATTTGGAAGTTATCAAGGTAACAGCAAAGAGGCTTTGGCGTCTACGATTCGAATTATGAAAGAAAGTGGCGCCCATGCGATAAAAATGGAGGGTGGGGAAGAGATTTTAGAAAGTATTAAGCGAATTTTAACCGCGGGAGTGCCAGTTATGGGCCATTTGGGTTTGACGCCTCAGAGTATATATAAATTTGGTACTTATACGGTACGAGCAACGGAAGATGCAGAAGCAGAAAAATTACTACGTGATGCGAAATTGCTAGAAGAAGCGGGTTGTTTTGCCTTGGTTTTGGAGAAAATCCCTGCAGATTTAGCAACTCAGGTAGCTCAAAGTGTTCAAATACCCGTAATCGGCATTGGGGCAGGAAATGGAGTAGATGGACAGGTGCTGGTTGTTCACGATATGTTGGGTATTACCAATGAGTTTTCGCCCAGATTTTTACGTAGATATTTGAATTTGTATCAGGAAATTAAAGGTGCTGTTGAACAGTATGTTGAGGACGTGAAATCGCAAGATTTTCCCAACGAAAAAGAGCAATATTAATCTTGTTTTAATAACAATGGGTTGAAGGAAATGAAGCACAAAGTTGATTTTAGGCCGATGCAGGATTCTGATTATTCTGCAGTAGCGGAAATATTTCAACAAGGCATAGATGGGGGGAATGCAACTTTTGAAACCGCACCTCCAACTTGGGAACGTTGGAATCAAGATCATTTTAAAGTAGGGCGATGGGTGGCAGTGGCGGCAGAATCTGCCGAGGTAATTGGATGGGCAGCCCTGAGTTATGTTTCCAACAGAAATGTGTTTCGCGGCGTTGCAGAATTAAGTATTTATATCCATGATAGGTTTCATGGTAAAGGTGTCGGTAAAAAATTAATGGAAATCCTAATTCGCGATTCTGAAGAGAATGGAATTTGGATGCTCCAATCTGGAGTATTCCCAGAAAATAAAGCCTCAATAAAATTGCATGAGAAGTTGGGATTCCGGAATGTTGGTTTCCGAGAAAAAATTGGCCAAATGCCTAAATCCAATAAATGGAGGGATATCCTGATTTTGGAGCGAAGATCCAATACTATTGTTTAAACAAACCACAATAGTAAATATGGAAGTAGCCGAAATAAAGTTGAATTAACTTTAATCCGATTTTCTTAAATTTAATTTCCTTTTTTATAAGGAGATACCAGTTTCTCTACTTCAGCAATCACTTTCTCACACTGTTCAATTATGGACTTACCTTGATCAGTAATGGAGATAGGCAAGGTGGTTCGGTCGAAAACTTGTACACCTAATCTCTCTTCAAATGTTTTAATCTGATGGCTAACAGTGCTTTGGTCTGCCGCACATGCATCAGCAGCTTTTGAAAAACTTCCAAGTTTTGCAACAGCTACTATGTATTGCATTTGTCTTAATGTCACAATCACGTTCCTTCTATTTAATGGTTAAAAAAATGAATTATTTAGAATAATTCTTAAGACAATATTAGCCATTAAATGGGGTGTTTTTTTTACTTATGCAAATATTCAATGATGTTAAAATGACGTTTATTCGGCTATATTTCGGATATTAATATCTCTTACTTGCAGTATATCAATGAATAAAGATAGGAACTAGGTAACATATTGAGTTTTGTCATAATTTTGTCATGAAATCAATTCTTTTGTGAGTGAACGATTTTCCCTAATGAAAAAAGCAGCCTTTTGGCTGCTTTTAAGATGAATTATTGCCAAAATGTAACAAATTGACAAAAAATATGATGTTTTATTAGTGACTTATGGGAAAAATCACTTGTTTCCTTTGGCGTGATCCGCTAAAAATTGAGCCAATCCGATATCAGTTAATGGGTGCTTTAACAATCCCAAAATTGCACTTAAAGGACAAGTAACAACATGAGCTCCAACCTCAGCACTTTTAACAATATGAAGTGGATTTCTGATGCTAGCCGCCAAGATTTGAGTTTCGTAACCTTGGATGCTATAGATATGTGCAATCTGAGAAATTAATTCCATGCCGTCCCAGTTCATATCGTCTATTCTTCCTATGAAAGGTGACAAATAGGTAGCACCTGCTTTTGCTGCTAAAATTGCTTGACCAGAACTAAACACCAAAGTACAATTGGTTCGAATACCTTTTGAACTGAAATATTTAATTGCCTTGATACCGTCTTTAATCATCGGAACTTTTACTACAATGTTCTTATGCAATGCGGCTAACTTTTCACCTTCTGCAATAATGCCTTCATAATCAGTGCTGATTACTTCTGCGCTTACGTCGCCATCAACCATTTCACATATGGTTTTGTAATGGTTAATCACAGCTTCTTCTCCAAAAATGCCTTCTTTTGCCATTAAAGATGGATTTGTTGTAACTCCATCAAGGATGCCAAGATCATGGGCTTCTTTGATTTGTGCAAGGTTAGCGGTGTCGATAAAAAATTTCATGTGTCAAAAATACACCAACTTATTTACTACTATTACTGACTTCTTATTTTAGCATGCACAAGTTTTACACCGATTTTTTACAAAAGTTCATCTTTGCAAAAACAATTTTACTGATTGTGCGGTTTATATTGCAATAACATTTGAATTTCAATTTGATTTAAGACATTGATTTCAAAAAATCATTTCATTTTAAAAAACCCAAAATACATTGGATACGAAAAGAAGAAGAGTGGCAGTTTACAGAAGAGCACATTTTAATGCAGCTCATCGTTTACATGTGCCACAATGGTCAGTAGAAGAGAATAAAGCTTTCTTTGGATTGTGTAACAATGATCATTATCACGGTCACAATTATGAAATTGAAGTGAAAGTAGAAGGGTTTGTGAATGAAGTAACTGGTTATTTGGTTGATATGAAGTTTATCAAACAACTTATTGAAAAAGAAATCGTTGAAAGATTTGATCATAAAAATTTGAATTTAGACACTGAAGAGTTCAAAACAATTAACCCAACCGCAGAAAATATTGTTTGGGTGATTTGGGAAAAGTTACGTGCTCGATTATCTGAAGATTTGGATTTGAGCGTGCGTTTGTATGAAACTCCTCGTAATTTTGTAGAATACAATGGATAAAAACCTATATCAGGACATCCTGAAACATATCGAAGAGGCGGGCGATGCACACATTAGCTCGGGGCTGGAAACACCGCTAAGAGAAGATGCATTTGCCATAGATGATGCGTTGAAGATTGAATTAATCGCCAAACATTTCCGTGAAATTATGCATGTTTTGGGATTGGATCTAGAGGATGAAAGTTTGCAAGGTACTCCTTTACGGGTAGCAAAAATGTTTATTCAAGAACAGTTCAAAGGCCTAGATCCCAAGAATAAACCTTCAGTTACTTTGTTTGAAAATCCGTATCAATACAAAGAAATGTTATTGGAAAGGAATATACATTTTCATAGTACCTGTGAGCATCATTTCGTTCCTATTCACGGACATGCACATGTCGCCTATTTCTCTTCTGGTAAAGTGATTGGTTTAAGCAAGTTGAATCGTATAGTAGATTATTATGCTCGCAGGCCTCAAGTACAAGAACGAATGACTGTGCAAATTGCCAATGAATTAATGGAAGCGCTTCAAACAAAAGACGTTGCAGTTGTGGTTGATGCAAAACACATGTGTGTTGCATCAAGAGGTATTAAAGACATTACTTCAACTACGGTTACCAGTAGTTTTCATGGTAGGTTTAATGATCCAGATGTACGTGCTGAATTACTAAAGTACATCAGTATGGATGATTCACGGAGTTAAAATAGAATTTAAATATAAAAAAGGGCCACTTTTAAGTGGCCTTTTTTATGCATTCTAAAAATGCTATCGCTCTATCATTACCAATGACTCAGATAAAATCTGATTGGTGTTGCTCATGGCTTTAATGATGTAAATACCTGTTTTTAATCCCCTTACGTCAATCTGGTGAATTTTATTATTGTCACCAAAATCAGAAGTTGCTATTTGATACATTTTGCCATCAATTCCTACAATGAGCCAATAATTGATGTTTCTTAACATCTCTATGTTATTCTGGGAATTGGGGTTGATGTGTAAAAAATCACGTGTTGGATTGGGGTAAAATTCAATGGCTGAATTTTGCAATTCGTTAATTCGTGTTCCCGCTTGTGGATTTTCTTCACAAACCAAAGCCAAATTCAACTTGGAAGTTTTATCCAAGTAGGTAGTAATGCCAAATTTGGCGTCTAAATACCAAGCCTTGGCCGATTGATTAAACAATGTACTGGACGACCAATACTTGGAGGCTGAAGTGCTCGAAAAAATAGTTTTGTCCAAACATGGCTGTAATAACTGATAATCTGCAAGTGATTGCAATTCTTTGATGTTGGGAACGTGGCATTTTTTGCTACTCAAACTGTTGGCCCACAGCAATGCTTGTGACCATGTAGCCGTTATAGAATCAGGATAAACCAACCAGCTAATTTGGCTGCGATTGTCTTTAACCAATCCATTACTGTTTTTAATGAATTTTTGAGAAATTGTATCGGCCCAAGTATTCCTTACTGCTCTAGCTTGAAATTTTTTAGTTCCTCCACTGGAAATAGTTTCCGTTCTTGGGTGATTCCCGATTCCGCCACCCGAATTGGTTACCCAAACTTTGGTAGTGTCGTTTAATTGTGTAACAGAAGTGTACCAATATTCTGCGCCGGTGTTTTTAAAATAACTCACATCCAATGCTGGATTATTTTTTTCTAAATGCATTATCGAATATGCCTCTAATGGCGTTGGTAATCTCCAGTCTGTAAAACCGCCCAGGGTTAATGTGTCACAATAATGTTTGGCATTCCAGTACGACATTTCTCCGCCATCTCCCCGCTGCCACATCAATTTTGTAGTTGAATCAAAGACAATATCTGCGCTGATATTGTGAAGTTTTATGGATTGAGTGTTAACATCATTGTCTTCCCCAAATGTATCGGTATATCCCTTTGTAATTCCAGTTTCAGGAATGGAATATACAGTTCTTATATAGGTTTGAGCTTGAGCGAAATTTATACCTATGCATAAAAATCCCATCGCCCAAAAAGAGCGGATATTATTTCTTCTGGCGATAAAATTCATATTAATAAGCAAAGAATTTGGTTGAGTAGTTACCTTTTTTGCCACTTAACTGTAAGTAGTAAATTCCAGGTAAAAGCGCATTAGATTCAATGATGTTAATTTGATATGGGCCTGAATGAATAATTTTACCATTGGCGTCTAAAATTCTCACGGCTTCAATTTTTTCAGAAACAGCTGCCGAGCAATGAATAGTAACAATATGATCTTTGGCGAATACCTGAAATGGATTGTTTGAGAAAGTCTGAATTGCATTTACTGGCACAGTACAAATAGGCGAACCTTTGTAATTACTTTTGGTATAACCCGATGCGGTGTAAAATTCATAAGTATAAGCACCTTGAGAGGTCCATCCGTATTTTACAGTGTCTAGTCTGCCTGCAAGGGTGTAGGTTAATGTAAATCCATCTTTGGATGAATTCATGATGTTATGAGTGATAACCGCTCCTTTCAATGGCGTGAGTGCGGGTCTAACCCCTTTTGCTGCTGCTTGAGGAATAATCTGAAGGGTAGTGTCTTCCGTAACTTTACCTACCATGTTTTTAATCATGTATGGTGCACTGCTTGAGGTATGGTAATGATAAACGCCATCTTTGCCAAAATGACCGTGGTTAGTATCCAAAGTTGTCATATTGCTGCCATCGGATTCTTTGGCACCATAAATAGCAAAACCGTCTAATGCAAAAGCAATAGGAGAGGTAGTAGGAATGGTGTTGTATAAAATTGCAGGGGCGATATGATAATGATAATCATCGGCGCGGCCACTGTGGCCACCGAATTGGTCTAACTGCCCATCAAGGAATGCATCCACACCGGTGTTTGTGTAAGGGTTGAAAATAGGAATGCCATTAACTGCAATGGCCACAGCGCCGCGCAAAAAATGCTTGTTGTTTACCGGCACAGGTTGTGTTGCGATTACAGGGTTTAAGGGGATTGACCATGCGTTGCTGCCGATATAACACTGGGGAATTGGAACTTGCTGTTGCCAGCCGGTAATTCCAATCATGGTTTCATGATCTGGTAAACCCAATGATTCAACATAATAATAATTTGCGTCGCTGCGGGTGTTGATGGTTGGTTTGAAATACGAAAATGCAGAATCCATAAAGCTGGTTCTGGTAGTAGATGCATATTTTCTTTGAGAAACAAATCGAAATCCCATAGAAAGAATGGCAGTTAACAAAATTACCGGCATCGCAGTGTTTTTAATGGTTAGGTTACCATTTGTTTTAACTATGGCAAATACAATGATTAATGTTAAACCCAAACCCAATAAAACAATCAATTTATTCGAATTTGCTTCGCCTTTTAGCCCTGTTGCGCTAATCACTTGATTTTCATCATTGCTTTTGTTTATCCATGTTTGGTTGACCTGGTCAATGGCCTTCTGCCTTTGAATAATGTAATTTCTTTGCGATGGAATAATTTGTGTGATTGCAATTCTTGCAAGTTTGCCATCATTCCGTTCTACATAAAATGTGTCGTTTTTTAATAAGAAAAAATGTCCCTGAACAGTTTTGCCAGATGTTGTTTTCCATTGAATACTAGCTGTTTCGATTGACCTTGCATCGTGTGCTAAAACCGATTGATTAACAATCAGGAAAATGCCCAAAAGCAAAGTGAAGATTTTGTTTTTCATGGCTGGGTAAATTAAATTATTCGTTGTTAGGGGTAAGTATTAAAATTCCTGATTGTATATATCCTTTATTTGAGGAAACTCGATAAGTGTAAGTTCCCTGATTGCATAGTTGTTGTTGATCGTTTTTACGATCCCAATGTACGATGAAATCGCCAGGATTAAGCGATTGATTGTGAAAAAGTTGCTTCACTATCTCTCCGTTCATATTGATAATATCAATATTATAAAGGGCTGGTTGATTGATTTGTAATTTGAAATCTACAAAGGTTTTTGCGGGATTAGGATATACCAAGTTTTCAGCCTCTGTTTCATTCCACAAGATAGGCGTACTGGCGCTGAGTGTGTCGTAACAACCGCCATTTTTAACAAAATAAAAAGCTGAAATGTCTTTATTCTTGCGGTTTGGCGTTTCATTTTTAGGCAAATAAACCCTTACATATTCTACTTTCGTTTCGGTAGGTGTAACTGTTACTCGCAAGTGGCCGCTGTTGGGTAGTATTACTCCTTCATGGTATCCGTATCCTTCGGCATAAGTTACAGTTGAAAAGTTGGGATGGCTGGGTTGCGGAACTTCTTGGTAAACCAAACATTCCTTCTCCTGCTTACCAAAGAAATGATCATGACCATGAAAAAATATAGATACTTGATGTTCTTTCAAAAGTTCTTTAATGGGTTTGTACCAGCCCGGTCTGTTTGTGTTGAAGCCATAACTGCCATCGAGATTATCGCCACCCCATTCATATTTATCGGCGAATTCCACACCCCCTCGTCCGTCTTTATCGCCCCCAATCAAATGGTGGCAGAATACGAATTTGAATTTGGCATCAGAAGATTCCAAAGTTTGTTTTAACCAATTATATTGCGCAGCACCCAGCGTCCATCGCCAGCCATTCAAACTATCCGGTTTAACTTTCGTGTTCCAATAAGGATCCAAAACGACGAAAAGTGCATCGCCCCACGTCCATGAAAAATAGGCCTCACGGGTTCCAACAAATGGATAATGACTGGTATCGCCAGAATAAAATTGATTGCTGTTGGGATTCATGAAATACTTTTTCCTATCTACCGTTCCCCAAACGGCTACATTGTTCGCTTTGCCATTTAAATTCCAGCCGCTTTCGCCTTCATGATTTCCTATGGCGATATAAATCGGTACTGAATGTCCGATGCTTTCATAATACCGTCTTAGTAAATGGCTGCGATAGGTAACAGTGTCGCGCGGTATGGTTTTGTTGGATAAGCGGAGTTTGTCCGACATTAAAAAATCGCCCAAATCAATCATGAAATCGGGGTTGTCTTCGAGTTGGTTTTTAAGGCAGCGGTTGTACACGGCTGTATCGCTTTGTTCATCTAAATGTGGATCTGCTTGGATGGTAAATACAAAGCTTGAACCGGGTGGCCGTTGAGTATGAAAAGTGTGAGTAGATCGATTTTGAATGTTGCCTGCGGATTGTTGGTATTCTAATCGATAGAAATACTGTGTATTAGGTGCTAAGTTAGAAACTACCAAAATTTCGGGTTGCCCGGGGAAAATGGTTGTCCAGGAGGTTGTTGAATTTAGGTTATTATACGCTGTTCCGTAAGAAACTCTAGCTTGGATGGTATCGGTGATTTCAAACTGTACAGATATTTCATTATCGGTAACCCTTCCCAATAATTCATCATGTTTAAATAGTTGAGCAGATGAGGCCGATACAAGAAAATTAATTATTGCGAATATTGCGATTTTTTGGAGTTTCATGAGGTGGTTTAATTGGGCGTTTTAATAAATTTAGACTGAATATTTTGTCCGTTAATATGGGCTTTTACAACATAAATGCCTGAAGGGAAATGGGCAATATTCAATGCGGTTTCTGAAGTGCTGGTAATTAATTTTCCTGTTAAATCGTAAATTTCTAAAACGGGACTAGTACTATAGGAAATATTTTGAATTGAATTGTGCGTCGGCAGACTTGGTAAATCAAAGTTGATCAAATTAGCAGCTGGATTGGGGTATATTTTAAAGGTGGAATTAGATTTTGGATTTTGTTCCCCCAATGCAGAGCAATCTCCAATGTTGTATTCGAAAACCACATGGTTGTTTTTTTGGTTTACAGCGTTGGTGTCCTTGGGTAAAAATGCACTCATGTAGGCAACTTTTACACAAGATGGGGATACAGTAACGGTTAAATGTCCGCTCCCTGCCAATGTATCTTGTGTGTAAGCATCCGCATTGGCCAATTTTCCAATCATATAAGTTGAATCGCTGGGCATGGGAAGTGCTTGATAAATTACTCCGTCCATGGTTTCATGAGCAAAAACGTGGTCGTGCCCTTGAAAGAAAATGTTCACACCATTGTCTACGAATAATTGATGGATGGGTTTGCTCCAACCTGGGCGTTTGTTTTTGAAATTGTTTTGTCCTTTAGAATCATTGCCACCCCATTCAAATAATTTAGCTTGTTTAATTCCGCCTCTACCCTGCCCGGAAATATGGTGTGCAAAGACGAATTTGAATTTAGAGGTATCTTTTTCGAGCGTACTTTTTAGCCATTGGTATTGCGGTTCACCCAGTGTCCAAGACCATCCACCTGGTTTTGCAGAGGTATCACACTGATCGCGGTAAACATCTAAAACCACGAATAAAGCATCGCCCCATTTCCATGCATAATAATTCTCTGGATAGCCGATTCCCCAATTTTCTTGCTGCGTATTTCCGCTGTAAAAGCTATTGGGTGAAGGGTTTGGATAATACAATTGTCGGTATTTTGTTGCGTAAAATGCCATGTTATTACCTGGATTTTGGTTGAGGTAGTAATCCATTTCTCCTTCATGATTTCCCAAGCAAACGTAAAAAGGTATGGAGTGGGTAATTTTTCCTAAAATCGGGCGATATTGTTCGTGCAAATTATCTATTTCTTGCTCTGTAATTGTGTTTGGGTAATGATCGTCACCGAAAATATCGCCTAATGTTAACATGAAATCAGGATTGGCAGCGGCCTGGTTTTTTAAGCAAATATCATATAGGTTTCGAACACCTTTTTTATCGTATAAATGCTCGTCGGCTTCTACTGTAAACGTAAAAGTTTCTCCATTTGTGCGCTGAGTGCGGAAGTGGAATTCGCTGGAAGTTGTGAAGTTGGATGCAGGTTGAAATTTATATTGAACTTTGTAGAAATAGAGTTGATTGCTGAGAAGATTTTTTAATTCTATTTCACTCGGGAAAACGGATGTAGTTGTAAATGTATCTGTATTTTGATTCAATGAACTTGCGTTTGTGCCATATTGGATATAGAAGTTGGCCGACTGTTTAAATAAAATACTAACGGTGATTGAGTTGTTGGTTGGGCGGCCTAGGATAATGTTAAAATCTTGCGCGTCAGCAACTTGAGAAGAGAAGTAAGTGGCTAAAAAAAGCAATGAAGTAATAGGGCGATTGAAGTTAATATGTAAAAAATACATTAACTGCGACTTTATTTTCGTGTTCATCAGTACGTTAGACGATGAAAAAAGTGTAAAGTTTAAAGGTGTATGAAAAATTTCAATAAAATTTGAGTATGTGTGGAATGATTACCTGAAAATAGGTGTTTTAGAAAATCGACTGGCGATTTAAAAAGATGATGTAATATTTTTTTGGTTTTTGATACGGGTCAGAGGGTGGTTGGATTTAAAATGAAAAAAGGTTGCCAACTGACAACCTTTTTTTAATTTTTGGGGCGATTAACCGGATTCGAACCGGCGACCCCCAGTGCCACAAACTGGTGCTCTAACCTACTGAGCTATAACCGCCATTTAAAGGACTGCGAAATTAGTATTTTTTTGGATTTATTGCAACAAGGTAAAAAGACTTTGCAAAAATTACTAGGAATTTCTTTCAATGCGAAACTTACATGTACTTTTGTTGTATGCAAAAAAATCCGCGCATTTGGTGGTTATGTGGTTGGTTCCCAGCGAACTCATCCCCATTGGCGGGTAATTTTATATGGCGGCATGCACAGGCTGTTTGGAGAAACTTTAGGTCTACGGAATTGATATTATTTCATTTCCCTACCTATTTCTGGGGGCAATTGCCGCCAAAACCTGTGGGAGATGAATGGGGTGAATGGGTAATTGATACGCGATATTCTTTAAATTATGGGTATCGTTGGCAGGAGAAAAGATCAACGGTAGAAGAAACAAAAGCGCACGAAGTGAATTCAGGTCAATTAAAATGGGTGGATTCAAATGAGGTTAATAGTTCAAATGCAATGTTACTTTATTTTAGGCCGGTGGTTCAGTTTCGTAGTAAATACTTATTGTCGATTAATTTTTTCTATTATACGTTTATTGTTATTTATCGGCTGATGCGCATGAATGCGCTACTTGGAAAACCGAAGGTAGTGCATTTGCATGTTGCGGATAAGATTGGAATGCCATTTTGGATAACTCAAAAATTGATTTGGGCAAAGGTTAGTGCATACTATACTGAGCATTGGGCAATTTTTGGAACGCCGGTGCAAGATCGATATGAGAAGCGCAATGCTGTTTTTCGATTTTATTATAAAAAGGTTTGGGCGAATATTGATGTAGCTGCGAGTATCTCAGTATTTACTCATCAATGGATGCAGCGCACATTTCATGAGGCAAAGCAAATGATATTTTTGCCAAATGTGGTGAATACCGAACAGTTTAAGTATAACAGTGATTCTTTTTCCTCTAGTAAGGACTTTTTACATGTTTCGAATTTTGAAAAAAGGAAACGTGTATTGGAAATAATCGCCGCATTTCAATATTGGAAAGAATATCTAGTTTCTGAAAACACAGAAAAGGTTAAATTGAGATTGGTTGGGGCCGACAAGGATTTGTTGGAGAGACAGCTTGCGGCATTAGTAGATCAAGGTTTTTTGATAAACGGGAAGTGGCAAAAGATAGATTTACATGACGTTAATTTGGTTTGGATGGGGAAATTATCGTCTGAGATAGTAGCGCAACAGATGCAACAATCTAAGGCATTGATATTGTTTTCTACCGCGGAGAATGCACCATGTGTTATCTCTGAAGCGTTATGTTCTGGGTTGCCAGTGATTAGTAATAAACTAGCGGCAATTCCTGAAATGATAATCGATGGTGAGAATGGGTTACTGATAGATGACAGTATTGAAGATTTGGTTACTGCAATTCATGGAATTATGAGAAAAGATGATTATGATCGGAAACATATTTCCATTGCCGCTAAGAAGAATTATTATTCTGAGAATGTTGTTACGGAATTGATACAGTCTTACAAGGAAGTTATTGATGGAGGGAAAAGCTGATGTGCGGAATTGCTGGATTTTTTTGGGGTGGTAATTTGGTTATTTCGGAGAATGAGTTAAAATCCATGGTTAAATCCATGGATTTTGCGATGATGCATCGAGGACCGGATGCTCACAGTTGGAAGCAGGTTGATCATGAAGGTGTATTGATCCATAGGCGATTGTCGATTTTGGGTTTAGGTTCAGAAGGAAATCAGCCAATGATATCAAAATGCGGCAGATATGAGTTGGTTTATAATGGAGAGATTTTCAATTATAAGGAGTTAGCAAAACAATATGGTTTTGAAAATGTAACTGGAACAGATTCGGAGATTTTGTTGCAGGGATGGATCGCCAAGGGGATTGATTTTGTAAAAGAATTAGATGGTTTTTTTGCCTTTGCAGTATGGGATCGTGTAGAAGAACAATTGGTGTTGGTTAGAGATAAAACAGGAGTAAAGCCATGTTATTATTCGGTTATAAATGGTGGGATTGGTGGATCGGCAGAAGGTTTTGTTTTTGGTAGTGAAGAGTGGAGTGTGGTGAAAGGGCTGAAGGTTATGGGAGTTGAGATCGTTCCAAATAGTGGGTATGCAGAGTGTTTTTTGAAAAAAGGAGATACCGATTCAAAGGAATTGTTTGTTGGTGTACAAGAGGTAACGAAGGGAAGTTATTTGTGTTGTAAAAAAACGGTTTCTGGTTGGCAGATTAATGAAAAAAAGTGGTTTGCTTTGAATTATTTGCCTTGGAAGGATTTGTTTGAAAAGGGAAAACGGGATTGGCAAGAATTGTTGATAAATGAGCCAAGATATAGGGATTTAAAGGGTGTTTTTAATGATGATGAGTTTGAGCGTTCGGGAGATGGGGAAGCATATTTGTTAAATAGTTTCTTGCATTTAAGTGTTGCTAGGCGATTGCGTAGTCATGTTCCAATTGGTTTTGCGGTAAGTGGGGGATTGGATAGTGCTATTTTGGTGGCAATTGCAAACAAGTTGATGGAGTTTAGCGGTACCAAACCAAAAGTTTTTAGTGTACAATCGCGGAATGAATCAGGGGATGAATCGCTGTGGCAGCAGATGGTGGTTAATCATATTGGAGCAGAATGGATTGTTGTTGAAACCGATACTTTTGGAGCGGAAATTTTAGATAATTTTATTAATAAAACTAGAAGGCCGCCGGTACATTGGAATAATTTGGCTCATTTCGCCCTATGCAAAGCCGTGAAAGAAAGTGGTGTAACGGTTTTATTTAATGGTCAAGGAGCGGATGAAATTTTTGCGGGTTATCCGCATTACTATGCTCAGCAGTTGTTTAGGGAATTTAATAGTTTGGTGGCTGTTAGGGGAAAATGGCCACAACCTTTTGGTGTGATACTTTGGCAAAGGATAAAGCATGGTTTAAAAGTTTTACTGGGAAGAGAAAAGCATTATCCAAAATTTTTGCAATCACGATTGGAACAGGATTATTTTGGTAGTCGATTGAATCAATTGTTGCGTTTTGAAGATCGCAATGGGATGGCGTTTTCTTTGGAGTCGAGAAATCCATTCGCCGATGATCAATATTTATTTAATTGGATTGGTTCTTATGGTTTAAACGATGCTGACGGGGAGGCTTGGAATCTCCAAGGTGAATTATCGGAAAGGCTATGGAATGGATTAAGCAAAGGGGTGTTGCGCAGGGTGGCTAACCATTATTTGCCGGCGAATTTGGTTAACAGGTTAGATAAAAAAGGCTTTACAGTGGCTGATGCAAAATTAACACACCGCCATCAGCAAAAATGGGTTGAAGATATTCAAGATTATGTAACATTTTTTGGTAAAACTGGCCAAGATAAATTAAGCGAGCAATTAAAAGGAATTTTAGTAGAGATAAAAAAATCAATTCAACGAAATGATTTTAATCGAACATTTAAATTAATATCGTGGTCGAAATATCTCATTTATCTTAATAAGAACTTGTCCTGATATTTGGAGAAGATAATATAGATTGCGAGTGAAAATCAAATGACGGCCTCAAAGCAAGCGGTACATACTATTTTTTGGCAGGGAAGCAAAGCAGTTTTTTCTGTTTTGTTTGTTTGGCTATATGGCAGGCTTACAGGGGTTGAGGTACGGGGTTATATTTCTTTGTTGCTGTTGAACGTCCAGATTGCCATGATGTTGGTAGAAATGATTGCGGGAAGTGCCATTCCCAATATGATTATACAATTTGGATTTAAGCAAGTTGTTAAAGCGATTTTGCCAATTATTTTGGGTTTGATTCCCTTTTGGATCATTGCCGTAATATTTTTAGGATCAATGGGTTGGATAGAATTGATTAATTCTCCATATATGTGGATCTCCTATTTGGTATTTGCGCCATTAATGATCTTGTTTTTGGCATTGCTGAATTTGCAATATGGGTATTATCAAACAAAAGGATGGATTGAGCGAAGAAATAGAATTCAGACGTTGATAGAGTTTTTGAAAATAGGGTTGCTCATATGCGCATTATCAAGGATTTCCGGCGACAGTTATAAAAACAGATCTATATTGGATGTATTCATCGAAAGTGGAGACAATCCGCATACTTCCAATTTGGATATGATGGTTGTTTTAGGCGTTTTATGCGTTTCTACCTTTGTTGGGTGGTTAATTTCTGTTGTTTTCAGTTTTAAAAGCATGCAATTAGATTGGCGCAATTCTATTGCTAATTCTATTGCAATGGGGAGACATGGATTTTCAGAGAGTGTAAAGGCCCAAACTGGGCATTTGTTATATTTCTTAATTACGCGATTGCCAGTTTGGATGATTGTTTGGCAATATCGAAATCATGGTTGGGTGGGTGTATTGGCGAATGTTTTTTTAATGATGGATACACTGATGATTTTTGCGAATTCACATGGCGTGGTGCTGCATGCAAAGGCATTAAATGAAGATTTGGAGAATCATGAAACATCGCATTTTGTATCGCGCTCTGTTTTGTTGGTAGGGGTTGTTGGCGGAATAGTTTGCTTAATTCCTTCGAGTTTTTTTGAATGGGTATTTGGTTCTGGATTTGGTGAAATGCATAATTTTTTTCTGGCGATTTTCCCGGCACTTGGTTTGGCAGCTTTTTCATCGCCCGTTGCGCATAAATTACATGCTGAAAGCAAGTTTAACTTGTTGATTCGCATTTATTTCGAAGCCTTGTTGG
The DNA here is from genome assembly GCA_021151535.1 of Sphingobacteriia bacterium. GTDB lineage: Bacteria > Bacteroidota > Bacteroidia > NS11-12g > UBA955 > JAGKXC01. Next base: position 17,573 of record JAGKXC010000008.1, read on the forward strand.
TGTTGATTGTGGGATGGATTATTATGGAATGGGTTATGGGAGTGAATAATTTGAATTTTGGGCATGCATTTTTGTGTGGTCATACGGAGGAGGGTAATGTTGATCCATTTCCATGGGGATTGTTGGCGATGAATCTGTCTTTTGGGTGGTTGGCCTATAGAATTTGGAGTTGGGGAGGTTGGCAGTGGCACTTTTTGGATGATTTTAAATCAATAGTGAATAGAATTGCCAACATATTTGCTACAAAATGAGGTGAATGTTGCAAGAACAACTATTTTTGCGACTGAGATAATTTAAGATTTTTCATTCTATGTCAAACCAACAAAATGGCATTACCCCAAGATATAATCCGCTTGAGAGTATGCAGAAGCGCTTCGATGAAGCCGTGAAGATTTTAGGATTGGATGAGCAATTTGCAAATGTTTTAAGAGTTCCAAACAAGGTGGTAGCTGCTAATATTCCAGTTACTATGGATGATGGTACTATCAAAGTTTTTGAAGCTTATCGTGTTGTTCACAGTTCGCACTTGGGTCCATCAAAAGGTGGTATTCGTTACAGTATGGATGTGAATTTGGATGAGGTGAAGGCTTTAGCTGCTTGGATGACGTGGAAGTGTGCCGTGGTGAATGTGCCTTACGGTGGTGCTAAAGGAGGGATTAAGTGTAATCCTAGAGAAATGAGCAAGGGTGAATTGGAGCGTTTAACGCGTGGATACACTTTGGCGATGAGAAATGTTTTTGGTCCAGATCAGGATATTCCTGCGCCAGACATGGGTACAAGTGCTCAAGAGATGGCATGGATTGTTGATGAGTATAGCAAAATAGTAGGCCAGAATGCTTGGGCAGTTGTTACAGGTAAGCCTTTGATTTTGGGTGGCTCATTGGGTAGAGTGGAAGCTACAGGTAGAGGTGTAATGGTATCTACTCGTTCTGCAATGGTAAAATTGGGAATGAAGCCTACTGAAACTACTTGCGTAGTTCAAGGTTTTGGAAATGTTGGAAGTATTTCTGCGAAGTTAATTGCACAATTGGGGGTTAAAATTGTGGGAATTTCTGATGTTACTGGTGGATATTATAATCCTGATGGAATTAATGTAAATGAGGCATTGTCTTATGTAGCTAATAGCCCATTACGTTCTTTAGATGGATTTAAAGGCGGAAAGAATATTTCAAATGCAGAATTGTTGGAATTGCCATGCGATGTGTTGGTTCCTGCCGCAATGGAAGATCAAATTACCCCTGAAAATGCTGATAGAATTAAAGCAAAGTTGATTGTTGAAGGTGCTAATGGACCAACTACGGCGGATGCTGATGCGATTTTAAATAAAAAAGGAATCATGGTTGTTCCTGATATTTTAGCCAATGCAGGTGGTGTAACTGTTTCTTATTTTGAGTGGGTACAGAACCGTTTGGGATACTATTGGACAGAAGAGCGCGTTAATAGGAGAGCTGATCGCGTTATGAAGCAATCGTTCGATAATGTATTCGCCGCTTCAGAGAAGTATGGTGTGAACATGAGAATTGCAGCATATTTGGTAAGTATTGATAAAGTAGCCAGCACATTAAAACTAAGAGGATCTTTCTAAACAGATGAGAATTCACCGCGAAGGATATGCCATCATTTTGGGCACCACCGTTTTTTTGGTGGCTTTAAATGCATTGGTTTCTTGGCTAGCAGGTGAGGGTGCAATTACTTCAACAGTACTTGCACTCTCATTGATATTTTTTATTTTGATTGTACAATTCTTTCGCGATCCCAATCGCACTATTCCGCAAGGAGAAAATTTGATCATCGCTCCGGCTGATGGCAAAGTAGTTGTGATTGAGGAAGTTGAAGAACCCGAATATTTCAAGGATAAAAGAAAGCAAGTGAGTATATTTATGTCGCCGATTAATGTTCACGTTAACAGAGTTCCTGTATCGGGCGAAGTAGTTTATTCACAGTATCATCCAGGGAAATATTTGGTAGCATGGCATCCAAAAAGTAGCACTGAGAATGAAAGAACTACTGTTGTTTTGAAACAAGGCAACAAAGAGATATTGTTCCGTCAGATTGCGGGTGCTTTGGCTAAACGAATTGTGAATTACGCGAAGCCAGGAATGCAATATCAAATGGGTCAAGAATATGGATTTATCAAATTCGGTTCTAGAATTGATTTGTATTTACCATTGGATGCTGAGGTAATGGTGAACTTGGAGCAAAAAACTACAGGTGGTGAAACCATTATTGCTAAGTGGTAATTTGGAAGTAGATTTTTGTATGAATTTGACATTCGTTGAAAGAAGCTTAATTGCCGTTTAAACCTATTGTAAAATTGGAACAGTATTTGTAACTTCGTAGTAAGTAAAAACTTAAAAATAACAATTATGAAAAAGTTTATCGTTTTTGGAATATTGGCAATGGGATTTGCTGTTGTGTCACAGGCTCAAACTCCTGCCACTCAACCTGCTCCTACAAAATCTTGCTGCAAAAAAGAAGGTGCTGCTGGTTGTAATAAACCTGCTGCTGGAACTGCGGCTGCAACTCCTACAAAATCTTGCTGTAAAAAAGAGGGATCTGCTGCTTGTAGTGGACATGCATCTGCATCAGCTGCATCTGCTTCTGCTCCTGCTCCAGAACCTACAACTGCTGCCACTCCGGTTCCAGTAAGCAAGTCTGACAAGAAGAAGTAATTTGAACAATAGGCTCATTTGGCATTGCAGATAGAGCAAATGCAGTTGGGCCTGTACCCTGGGATACCCCAGGTTTATAACAAAAGCCACCCTCTGGGTGGCTTTTGTGTTTTATAAATTGATTGATGGTTTTGAAAGATCTGCTGATTAAGAATGTAGTTTTATCGTTTTAAAAAAGATCAGACCTACAATTGGCAAACAATGCAACAATTTGTATGGCTTGCATTATGTTTTTTATGCGATATTTGCCCAACGGTTAAACCCTAAAATTATTCAGTTATATGTCGAAATCAAAATCTACGAAACAGGGTAAATCCATTCGCCAACCAGCCGAGGTAAATAACGGCAAGGTTGAATTGGATAAAGGGTTTAGAAGAATTGCATTCACTTTATTGACCCTAACCGCGGTAACCGTAATCGTTATAGGGATTTATATGTGGTATAATTTTACTTCGAGGAGTAATTTGGTTTTGGTTGTACCTAACAAGCCTGATTATTATGTGCATATCCAAACCAAGGAAGTATTAAAGCCATTTCAGTCTAAGAAAAAGCCAGCATCATTAGAAAGTTTTGAGGGGTTTGTAAAGCATATTCAGTTGTTAAAGGCAGCTACTAATCCCAAAGAATTGGGGATATCGCCCCATACAGATTGGTTGTTTTTTGGGAAGGGGAAGGCTCATTTTATGGCGTTAAGTGTTTTTAGTGAATCGGCGTTTTCTGCCTATCTGCAAAAAATGGTAGAAAAAGGCATGCTTCATCCGGTTGTGAAAAAGCCGTTGTTTAATAGCCATAAATTACAAAACAAAAATGCATACATAGCTTTTAAACATAAGGCGATGGTTTTGTGCTGGTTTGCAGACTCTATAGAAGACGTAAGCAGGGCAGAAAACGCCTTAGCTGAGGTTTTTTCTGGAAAGACGTCCACTTTTATGCAAGAAAAGTCGGTTCAGGAATTATATGATCATAATGCCGATATCTTAATGTGGAGTGCCAATCAGCAGGGGTATACGTTTTGTTTTAACCCCAAAATAAATGGTTCGCCTACAGTTCAAAAAGATAGTTCGGTATTTAATATTGGCAGACAAGCATGGGATTTTAATGAAAAGGGATTACAAGTTTGGAGGCCTATGGCTGATCCACAAGCAGTGGGCGGTATAGCATCAAATTACAATGCAGAGGAATCATTGGCTTGGATACTTTCTCAAATCCAATTGTATCTGAGCAATGAAATTCAATAAGAATAAAACATAGGATAATGAGTAAGTTGAATACTTTAAAATCGATTTTAAAAGAGAGAATTGTAGTGATAGATGGTGCGATGGGCACCATGATACAGAAACATAAATTGTCTGAGGAGGATTATCGCGGTGAGCAATTCAAGGATTATCCTCATTCATTAAAGGGAAATAATGATTTATTGGTTCTTACTCAGCCGCAGATTATCTTGGATATTCACCGCGAATTTTTGGAAGCGGGAGCGGATATTTTAGAAACCAATACATTTAACGCAAATGCTATTTCTATGCAGGATTACCACATGGAAGATCAAGTGCATGCCTTGAATGTGGCGGCAGTAAAGTTGGCCAAGCAAGCTGCGGCAGAATACACGGCAAAAACGCCAGATAAGCCACGTTTTGTGGCTGGTTCTGTTGGACCTACCAATAAAACCGCGAGTTTATCGCCCGATGTAAACAATCCTGGATTTCGTTCTGTAAGTTTTGACGATTTGGTTGTGTGTTACAGAGAGCAAGTGAGCATCATGATGGATGAAGGAGTAGATTTACTTTTGGTTGAAACGGTATTTGATACTCTGAATTGTAAAGCGGCTTTGTACGCCATCAACGAGTTGAAAGATGAACGTGGTAGCGATATCCCTGTAATGGTAAGTGGAACCATTACCGATAATTCGGGTAGAACATTAAGCGGACAAACACCTGAGGCGTTCTGGATATCTGTTTCTCATGGCGATTTGTTAAGTGTTGGATTCAATTGCGCTCTGGGAGCAGAACAGATGCGCCCATTTATTCAAGAGTTATCCAACGTTGCTTGGGTTCCAGTTTCTTGTTATCCCAATGCGGGTTTGCCTAATGAATTTGGTGAATACGACGATACGCCAGAGCATATGGCCAAGGTAATTGGGGAATGGTGCAAGGATGGGTATTTGAATATTGTTGGCGGTTGCTGTGGTACAACTCCAGCTCATATTCGGGCGATTGCAGCCGAAGCCGCTAAATATGCGCCACGTACTATATAGGAAATCATCGCCCTAAATAATTTTTAAGAGGCCTTTGCTAAAAACCTTGAAAATAAATCGAATAAGTGTTAAAGTGACACTGTAAAAACCCATTTTTTTGTTGAAATTCTTAGTATCTTTGCACCCTTAAAATCTCATGACTCAAGTTCAGACTCAATCAGTGCCAGCTACACAATTCGATTTGTTTGCAGGCATGGAATCAACACAACACGAGCAAGTTGTCTTCTGTCAGGATCACGCAACAGGTTTGAAAGCCATTATTGCGATTCATAACACCGTATTGGGCCCTGGTTTGGGTGGTACGAGAATGTGGTATTACAACCACGAGAAAGACGCATTGAGAGATGCTTTGCGTTTGTCTAGAGGAATGACGTACAAAGCTTCTGTTGCTGGTTTAAATCTTGGCGGGGCGAAAGCCGTAATCATTGGTGATCCAAAAACCATGAAGAATGAAGCCTTGATGCGTAAGTTCGGTAGATTTGTTGAAAATCTTAACGGTAAATATATCACTGCAGAAGATGTGGGAACTACAACACGTGATATGGAATATGTGAACATGGAAACCGACCACGTAGTAGGTTTGCCTGAAAGTATGGGTGGCGGCGGAGATCCTTCTCCAGTTACTGCTTATGGTGTTTATATGGGTATAAAAGCATCTGCTCAGAAAGCTTACGGTAGCGATTCTCTTGCTGGCAAAAGTGTTGCCGTTATGGGTATCGGTAAAGTAGGTATGCATTTGTTGGAATATTTGCACCAAGAAGGTGTGAAATTGTACGTTTCCGATATCAATGATTCAGCGTTGCAAGCCGCTGCTACCAATTTTGGTGCAGTTGTGGTTAGCAATGAAGACATCGTTGGTTTAGACGTTGATATTTTCGCTCCTTGCGCATTGGGTGGTATTTTGAACGATAACACAATTGGTAAGTTGAAGTGCCAAATTATTGCAGGTGCCGCTAACAACCAGTTGGAAGATGAGAAAATTCATGGCGATTTGTTGAAGTCTAAAGGCATCATCTACGCTCCTGATTTCGTAATTAACGCAGGTGGTTTGATCAACGTTTATTCAGAATATAATGGCTATGTACGTGAAAGCGCAATGTCGCAAACTGAGAATATATACAACACCATTTTGGATATCTATAACAGAGCTGAATTGGCTAACGTAAATAACCAGGCTGCTGCAATCATGCACGCTGAAAAGCGTATTCACGACATGATGTTGGTTCATAGCACTTATTAAGATCCGATTTTGTTAACCGGCTGTAGCGATGCAAATCACTCATAGCAAGGATATAACAGAAAATCTCATATAGTATCGGGCGATATACACTTTGTATGTCGCCCGTTTTGTTTTATTTTCGTCCTGTGCTAAAGAAACACTTCCACAGAAACAGCACTGCTGCGTTGTTCTCGCTGGTGGTTTGTCTTCTCATTTATGTTTGGGTAGGTGTTTTTGCCGAATCGCCAGCCGGAGGGCAGGATAGTTGGAATCATTTTTTATATGCTCGCTGGGGTTTCAAACATCCCATATTGCTGTTAGACCAATGGGGGAAAACTGTGTTTACCATTTTGGTAGCACCGCTTTCGCATTTGGGGATTTCCGCTGTGTTGATTTTCAATACATTTTGCTTGCTACTTAGTGCGTGGGTGGTCTATCTCACAGCCCGTAGGCTGGGAATCCGCAATCCATGGATGGGCATTTTTTTAATGGGCCTTCAACCCGTAGTTATATCCAATTCATTTTCCATGTTAACAGAGCCAAGTATGGCATTAATGTTGGCATTTGTGCTGTATTTTTTTGCCAGTAATCGCTATGTTTCAGCAACTATTTTGGCTTCATTTTTACCCATGGCGCGAACCGAAGGATATATTTTGTTGGCAGCGGTATTATTTTTCTTAATCCTTCGAAAGAAATGGAAATTGTTGCCGCTGGCGTTGCCAGGTTTGGGGGTTTATGCTTTGATAGGAGGTGTAATTTCCGGCGATTGGGCTTGGATTTATCATGCAAATCCTTATTTCAATGTGGAACATAATCCCATGGCTGAGGCTGGCAAAGGAGATGCATTGCATTATCTGATTCTTACACCGCAAATTCAAGGTTGGGTTGTGGGTTTGTCGATGTTGCCTTCACTTTTTATGCTTGCCGGTTACATTGTAAGACGGTTGCAAAAAAAATCGCCAGCTTATGTTTTTCAGCAAGCCTTATGGTTATGGTGGCCATTGGTTTTACTATATTTTGGCGCACATTCCTATTCATGGTACAAGGGAAGTTTCGGCTCCCACGGATTACACCGCGTATTTTTGGTGATTGCACCAGCAATGGCTTTACTTTCGATGCAGACTTTAGACGCCGTTTTTGGATTACAGATTTTGTGGTTAAATCGGGCGATAAAATCGTTGGTTGTTGTCTTATTGTTAGCCTTGGGTTTTCCCGCAGCTGGAATGCCTTATCCCTGGCAATTGAATACAGTTAGGCCTTCTATAAAAGGGGATCCTCAGGTGGAGTTGGCGATGCAAATATTGAACAAAAAGCCTGAAATTTTAAAGCAAGGAATATTGGCGCATCAGTTGCCAGTGTTGAATGCGAAATTGAATTTGGATCCATGGGGGGCAGAAGTGCATTTACGTGAAGGAAGAACCAGTGCATCGGATATCGCCCGGTGGCCGAAAGAAGATAAAACACTGTATTTGTGGAGCTTGAGTATGGACCCCAAACAAGATTGGTTTCCAGATGGTACTTGGTTGTTAATTGATAATTTTTATGCAGTTAGGGAAGGCGGGATTCAGGTTGATCAATTGCTTTCGAATGAGAAATATTCGCTCCAGGCCGCATTGAATAAAGAAGAGTTCGTAAGTTTTTCAAATGGATGGACGGTTTATCCTCCATTATCTGCTTTGAAAAAGCCTTTGCAATCAGATTATTCCCAAATTATTAAGCAATTTCATGCATCGGCGGATGGCCAGATGTGGTTGTTTCAAAAATTGAAGCAATAGATTTTTATGAATGTTAGGGATTCACTAATTCGTTTTTAGCGAATTAACCTTCGTTGGATTTGATGTCTTGCAAGCGCAATTGCAGGTTAGTTCTGCCGTTGTATGTGTTTTCTTCGAGGTTGTAACATGCGTTGAAAGTTTTGCCGTTGTTCACATTCATCATGTGCTCTGCCATTCCAAAACCGATGCTATCAATAGGGCCACGCGGACTTACAACTTGAATTTTCAAATGTTTATCCTTCAAGATTCGTAGCGAATTTCCAGCTTTCAGTCCGTTTGTTCTAAAAACCGGCACGCTATTTCCTGGTCCAAAGGGCGATAAACGTTTGAGTAAATTCATGAAATCTTGATTGATTTCTGATAAGTCTAACTCAATATCATATTCTACTTCAGGAATAAGATCTTCTTCTGTAAGAGAACTTTTTACAATGTTTTCGAATGTAGAAGCAAAGGCTTCAAAGTTCTCCTCTTTGATGGTTAAGCCCGCAGCGTATTTATGACCGCCAAATTGATCAACCAAATCGCCACATTTGCCAATGGCCTCATGTATATCGAATCCTTTAATACTTCTTGCTGATCCGGTTAGTAAACCATGATTCAAAGAGAATACAATAGAAGGTTTGTTGTATTGTTCAACCAAACGCGAAGCTACGATTCCAATTACACCTTTATGCCAATCGGTACCGCGCAGAACGATGCTATAATGTTCGTTTAAGCTGGGATTGTTTTCCAAAATAGAAATGGCGTCTCGGGTAATATCAGTATCGAGTTCTTTTCTTTCTATGTTTCTAGCATTCAATTCTTTAGCGTGCTTAAGCGCGGAGTTGTAATCCTTTTCAATGAGCACTTTTACTGCTGCTTTGGCATCTGAAATTCTACCAGCAGCATTGATTCTTGGTCCGATACCAAAGATGATATCGGTAAAAGAATATTCTGCTTTTTTGGGATGTTCAGTAAGTAGGGCTTGCAACCCAATATTGGGATGTTCGTTTAGCTTTTTTAACCCATAATAGGCTAGAATTCTATTTTCGCCCCGAATATCTACTAAATCTGAAGCAATTGAAACGGCCACCAAATCTAGGTAATCATAAATCTGGTCGGGTTTCAAACCTTGTTTTTCGTTGTATGCTTGAATTAATTTAAAGCCAATTCCCGCTCCCGACAATTCTTTATAAGGGTAAGGGCAATTTGCCTTTTTGGGGTTTAAAATGGCGGTTGCTTTGGGTAAGGTTTCGCCGGGTAAGTGGTGGTCGCAAATAATCACATCCAAGCCATTGGCATTGGCAAAATCAATCAAATCATTGGAGCGAATTCCGCAATCCAATGCAATCATTAATTTGTAGCCATTGTTAATTGCATATTCTAAACCTATTTGGGAAATTCCATAACCTTCCTTGTAACGGTCTGGAATGTAATAATCCATGAATGGGTTGAAGCTTTTGAAATAATCATACACGATACTTACGGCAGTGGTACCGTCTACGTCGTAATCGCCATAAACAATGATGCCTTCTTTGTTGGTAATTGCTTGAGAAATTCTTTGAATGGCGATGTCCATATCACTCATCAAAAACGGATCGTGCAATCCATCTATCGAAGGTTTAAAAAACTGTTTGGCTTTTTCAACGGTGTTGATATCCCTCTGCAACAAAATGGATAACATTTTGGGATTTGCCAAAAGTTGTTGGGAAAGGGAAGTGGCTTTGCCATTTGCAGCGGCGGCTGAATTTCCGGATGCGCTGGCTTGATGTTCTCTAAGCGCTTCGGCTAGCAACTCAATCTCGTCCGTGTTTGGTAAAGATTTGGGATGCCAACGAAATTCCATATTACTGCAAAAATCGCGATTTTTTACCGCACTTCCAATTTAAACCGATACATTATTGTTATATTTGTTTGAGTTACTACCTAAAAAACAATCAAAAAATGGTTATTTGTCATTTAGAAAAATCAGTAAAATTGGGAATCTACAAAGGTTTTTCTTTGTTTTTAGCAATTTTGGGATTTGGGGTTATTTCGGCTGTTGCACAGCCCACGATCGGTACCACATCTATGCCAAAATCTGGTGATACACTACGTTACTCGAATGCTTCACCAACCCAATTGCCTTCTAATTGGAAAACTGGGGGAGCCTCTCAATCATGGGATTTTAGTTCTTTAACCTCAACTTCTCAAGGGCTATACGAATATTTGGCGGCAAGTAAAACGCCTTACGCGTTTTATTTTTTTAGTCAAATCGGACAGAAAACGGCAGATACCATCGCCATAGGACCGGTAACGTTAACAAACGTTTATTCATTCTATACTAGCAATTCATCGGCTTTTAAAGCTACTGGAATTGGGTATTCTGTTTCTGGTTTTCCTTTATCGGCGAACTATTCTGATGCAGATGAAATTTATCAATTTCCGTTGAATTACAATGATAAAGACACTAGTACTTTCAAATTTACTTTGAGTTTGCCCGGCAACTTGTTTACCGTTGTGCAAACAGGTACTCGTGTTAACTATGCTGATGGGTATGGTAGCATCAAAACTCCGTATAATACTTATTCTAATGCTTTGCGAGTGGTAACAGTGGTGGATCAAATTGATACTATTGTTTCTCAATTGGGTAAATTCGCGATTCCACGTAAAACAGTGAGTTATAAGTGGTTGGTAACTACAGAGAAGATCCCTGTTTTGGAAGTGCAAGGACAGCAATTACCCAATGGCACGTTCCAAGCAACCCAGGTGTTGTACCGCGATAAATATCTAACTGTAGCGGGTCCTCCAGCACCTATTGCTGAATTTACTTGCGATAAAGACAGCGGTTTGGTATCTGTTGATACATTTACCTTAGTGGATGTTACTCAGGATTTGATAGCCAGTCGTACTTGGACAGTTACACCTTCCTCTGGGGTTGTTTTTGCTGGTGGAACTTCTAATACTAGCAGAAGAGCTAAGTTGTTATTCAATAATTCTGGTTTGTATTCGGTGAAATTAAGTGTAAGCACTGCCACTGGTGGCAAAGACGATACAACGGGTCAAGATATTATTTTTGTTTACTACGGTTTGGGTACCCAGCAGTTGCAAGCGGTGAAAGTACAGCAATTGTATCCCAATCCTGTAGAAAATGAACTGCAATTGCGTTTTACATTTCCTCAATCGGTTGAAGTTGCAGAACAAAATAGTGTAGAGGTTGAAGTGATGGATTTGAATGGAAAGTTAATTACCTTAAATACCAAATACTTAACGATGGTTTCGGAGAGATCGGGCGATTCGGGCTTTGGTTTAACGGGATCTGTTCAATTAGACGTTTCAGCACTAAGCAGTTCTGTATATTGGTTGCGAAGCGTTAACTTTACTACGATTTCAGGAGAAAAGATTACTGTGACAATGCCAGAAAATCAGGTGTTTGTTAAGAAATAAATGATTGCTACGGAAAGTAGTAAACCCAAAACTTATTATTTTATTTGATCGCTTGAAAAAATTAAAAAAGTTTCAGCGATTTGCGGTTGGGGGAGGATTCCTCTGATAAGAATCAGTCTTTATATAAATCTAAAGTCCTATATTCGCCAAAACATCTTTAATATCTTATTGTAGTGAAATTAGCCATACTGAAAGAACAAAGATCACAAGAGAACCGTGTTTCGGTAACTCCTGGGGTGGTCAAGAGTTTAATTGCCATGGGCATTGAAGTGATGGTAGAAAAGCAAGCGGGTGAAGCTTCTCATTTTACTGATGCTGAATACCAAGGGGTTGGAGCGTCTGTGGTGAGCAGAACCGATTGTTTTTCTCAAGCGCATATGCTGGTGCAGATCAATCCTCCCAGTGATCAAGACGTGGCACAACTACAGAAGGATCAATTATGGGTTTCGCTGTTATATCATCGCAGCAATCCTGCATTGATTGAAAGTATAAATGGAAAAGGTGCACAGGCATTGAGTTTGGATGCAATTCCTCGAATTTCACGAGCACAGAGTATGGATGTTTTGAGCTCTCAAGCTAATTTGGCTGGGTATCGCGCTGTTATTGAGGGTGCTTATCAGATGAACAAAATATTCCCATTGTTGATGACGGCGGCGGGAACAGTAACACCTGCTAAAGTATTGATTTTTGGTGTGGGTGTAGCCGGATTACAAGCCATTGCAACGGCAAAACGCTTGGGCGCAGTGGTAGAAGCTACCGATGTTCGCCCGGAAACCAAAGAACAAGTTCAAAGTTTGGGAGGTAAGTTTATTGAAGTGAAAGGTGTTGAAGTTGGATCTGAAGGTGGATACGCCAAAGAAGCCAGCGAAGAATATAGAAAAGCACAACGCGAGGCGGTGAATAAGAGTTTGGCTCAGGCCGATTTGGTTATTACAACCGCGTTGGTTCCAGGTCGCAAGGCGCCAATTTTGGTAGATGATGAGCAGTTGGGATTGATGAAACCCGGAGCGGTTTTGGTAGATATGGCAGCGGAGCAAGGTGGAAACTGTACCAAAACAGAGGCTGGTAAAAATGTGGTCGTGAATGGTGTGAATATTATTGGTGCTGTAAATATGCCTAGCAGTTTGAGCGCTAATGCCAGTGAATTGTTTGCCAGAAACATTTGGGAATTGCTGAAATTGATCGCGCCCAAAGGAGATTTGGTATTGGATAGAAACGATGAGATTGTACAAGGTGCGCTCATTTGCGGTTCAGGCGAAGTTTATCATCAAGGCTAACAATTGGCCATTGTGAATTTTCGCACATGTTAAATTTTGTTTATTAAAAAAAGTAGATATAATGAATAATATACAAGAAGCAATCAATTCAATGTTTGAAATGATTGAGTTTCAGAATACGATGAATCTCATTTATTTGGTGATTCTTATGATTTTTGTGGGCGTGGAATTGATTTCACACGTTCCGTCTGTATTACATACGCCTTTGATGAGCGGCGCAAATGCGATTCACGGGGTGGTGTTAATTGGGGCGATTATCGTGATGGGTTTTGTGGATCCCCATGATTATTTGAGTTTAACCATGGGTAGCATTGCCGTTTTTGTAGGTACATTGAACGTGATAGGTGGATTTGTAGTTACCGACAGAATGTTGGAGATGTTTAAGAAAAAGCCAAAAGGAGGTAACCAATGAGCTATTTGATGGAAGTAGGCTACCTGATTGGTAGTGTGAGTTTTATTGTAGGTTTAAAGATGATGGGTCAGCCGGATTCTGCCCGTAAGGGGAATTTGGTGGCTGCATTTGGTATGGCCATAGCGGTATTTTGCGCGTTATTTTTGAATGCGAGTGGTTTCCATATCATTGGCAATATTGAATACATTGTAACCGCGATTTTCTTGGGAACAGTAGTGGGAACGATGATGGCAAAGCGCGTTCAAATGACGGCCATGCCCGAAATGGTAAGTTTGTTTAACGGGATGGGTGGTTTGAGTGCTGCGTTAATTTCTGTGATTGAATGGCGCCACCAAATGCACCTGTTGGCAGATGCGGCTGTGGAAGGAGCAATTGATATGGCCTCATCTCAAATGCCAGTAGGTATGTATTTGGCTATCATCGCAGGTTTGATCATCGGTACAGTTTCATTTGCGGGATCTATTATTGCTTGGGGCAAATTGAATGGTAAATTGGGCGATTTCCGTTTGCCAAGTCAGCAGATTATTAACGCAATCGTATTGCTTGCCATCGTAGGATTGGCTTGGATGAATTATAATGGTTACATTACTGAATTGGGCGAAATAAATTACACGTATTTCTTTGCGATGATTGCCATGGCTGTGGTATATGGTTTAATATTCGTATTCCCTATTGGCGGTGCCGATATGCCCGTGGTTATTTCATTGTTGAACTCATTTACAGGTGTAGCCGCCGCTACCGGTGGTTTTATGTACCACAACAAGATTATGTTGATGGGTGGTGTATTGGTGGGTAGTGCAGGAACCATATTAACGGTGGTGATGTGTAAGGCGATGAATCGCTCTTTAACCAATGTGTTGATTGGTATGGCAGGTGCTAATAGCGGCGGCAGCGGAAGTAGCTCTGCAGGTGGTTCAGTGAGAGAAGTACAGGCAACCGACGTGGCTATAATGATGAAATATGCATCTAAGGTGATTATTGTACCCGGCTATGGTTTGGCAGTAGCACAAGCACAACACGTTTGTCATGAGTTAGAAAATCTTTTGGTGGAAGAAGGTGTAGATGTAAAGTATGCTATCCACCCGGTTGCCGGTCGTATGCCTGGCCATATGAACGTATTGCTTGCAGAAAGTAACGTAGAATATGATAAGTTAATCGAAATGGAGCATATCAACCCAGAGTTTGCAACTACCGATGTTGTGTTGGTTGTTGGAGCGAACGATGTGGTGAATCCTGCGGCCAAAACAGATCCTCAAAGTCCAATTTATGGTATGCCAATATTAGAAGTAGATCAAGCCAAGCAGATTGTGGTGTTGAAACGTTCTATGAAAGCAGGTTATGCAGGAGTGGATAACGACTTATTCTACGACCCCAAATGTGGAATGTTATTTGGCGATGCGAAAGCCAGTTTGCAAAAATTGGTGAATGAAGTAAAGTCGCTATAATGCAGTAAATTCGCAGTATATTTACTGAAATTTACTGTGGTGAAGTTTACTCGTAGTTCCATTTACCTAGCAATTTGGGTTTCGGCCTTATTTTGCAGCGCTTCTTTAATTGCTCAGCCAGGTTTTCATTATTCTTTTGGCGATCCTTTGCCCTTGAAAAACCCCAGGGGGGTTAACAAAGAGTTGGACAATGCCTCTGTTGAAAACGGTTGGAAATTGCTTTCATGGGATAGTACCAAACCGGGATATTCCAATCCAGATACAATCCCTTTTGATTTTAAGGTTCGCGGTGTAAAGAATCAAGTTTTTCGCGCAGCAGCCAATGGAAGCATCACTTTCATGGATCCGAGCTTCTTTAATGCATACCCAATTGTTTATTTAAAAGGAATTGGCTCTTTGCCCGATCCAAGAATCCCTGAAAAATCGATTGGATTTTTTGGATTGAGAAAGCAAGGCGATAACGACCAAGTTTATGTCAAAACTTTTGGTACAGCGCCTAACAGACAGTATTGGGTAAAATTCCACTCATTCTCTTTGGCCAATGATTCGGTTTCTGGATATGCTTCGTACGGCTATTTTTCGGTGGTGATTGAAGAGGGGAGCGGCGATGTTTTCTTGGTGCAAATGGCGCAAGGGAACAGTGTTGGTATCGCCGAAAACACACAAGTAAAGGCCGAATTAACCATGGGAATCAACTGGAGCGGATTTGAGGGAATCATGGTTGCGGATCGTTTTTCTAATCCTACTCCATTTAATGTTTTGGATAAGAATTTGGGTTTTCAGAGCAGTGATAACCGATATTATTGTATGCGAAATGGGATGAATCCATTGATGATGGATGCACAATTGTTGCAGGATTTTTCCAAGCCATTGTATCAATATGTGAAATTGGGCGATGGGGTTGAAATACCTTTTAAAATTCAGTTTTTACCAGATACATTAATCCAGGGTTATGAGTTGCATGTTTCGCTCAACGGGGCATCGCCAGAAATCTTCCCATTGGATAATTACAAGGGCGCTGATTTGTATAATACCATTCCCTTTAGTGTGAAATTGAATCACAGTTCATTGTTTATTGCGGGAAATCGCTTGAAAGTGAGTGCTTGGTTGAAGAAGGTTTCTGGAACGGCAGATTTGAATGCTAGCAATGATAGTTTGATTAATTTTTGGGAATTTATCGTACAAAATCAGGCCGGCTGGGTGAAAACTTCACCGGTTATGGAGGTGTTCACTGGGAATTGGAATTCTGCTAGCGCCTTGGCTGATGTGCATTTGGATACCTTGGTAAAGCAAAATTTGAATATGGGATCTACGGTTATTTTGAATCACCACGTGATGGATCCAATGAAAACCGATTTGGCTGATGTGCAACGCAAAGTAGGTAATGATATCGCCAGTGGGGCGTTTCCGGTTGCTACTGTAAACCGTGGTTTGATGGTGGAGAAAATGAAAGCGCATTGGGGCGATAAACAAGTGTTACTGTTGCAAGATTCCTGGTTAAACGCAGTGAATGAAGCAGCGGGAATGACATCGCCCGTGGATTTACAAATATTGGACGTGAAGTACGATGCGGTGGCGAAAAAGGTTACGGGGAAATTGAGTGTGAAAGTGAAAGACCATTTGGCCAATGATTTTTTGCGTGTGCAAGTGCTGTTGATGGAGACTGAGCAGAAGGGAAATACGAGCAATTGGTGGCAGAAAATGGATACTGCTGAGACACGTAAAGTGGGGTCGAAGTTTTATGGTAAGAGCACGCGGATGCGCGGTTATGGCTACAAGAATGTGGTGATGAAATACGATTTTGGGGTGGATGGAAAAGCGATTACATCGGGTAGTGGAATGCTAACGGTGGGTAGTACCTATGATTTGCCATTTTCGATGGATGTTCCTGATACGCAATTGGTTGCGAATTATTTGAAAGCGGTAGATTTTGCTGATAGCGGCAAGGTGTATTTGCGATATAAGCCAGCTGATTTTAGGGTTGTGGCGTTGGCTACAGATAGAGGCAGTATGGATGTTTTTCGCTTGGCTGAGGCGGTGAATGCGGCGCCAATTATTGGTGCGAAGATGCAGGCGGTTTGGGATTTTGCCAATGGCATTGATCCGGTTGTTTTGGCTATGCAGTTGAAATCGTATCCGAATCCTGTAGACGATGTATTGCGTATAGAGAGCGATAAACAGATAAGGGCTTTGGAGGTTTCTAGTGTAACGGGCGCGAAGGTTTTGGGCATGGAAGCATGGAGCAATGGGGTGTTGGATGTGCGCAGTTTACCTGCTGGTATGTATGTGGTTAAGGTTAAAGACGAAGTGGGGCCGGTGGGGAGTTTTAAATTTATAAAGAAGTAAGTTGATGAAAAAGGCTCCGATTCGGAGCCTTTTTTAGTTTATGAGCAAATAATCGGCGGCTAATTCAATGGCTTGATGGGGGTCTGATACGGGTGGCATACAGATTTGTGCGGTGCAAACGGAGATGTTTGTAGGGCATTCGCTGTTAGTAGGGTTTTCGTTGATTATGGAAGCATTTTCGAAGTGTAATAAGGTCCAATCCGGGAATTTCGCTTTCAGCAGTTGCAGTGTTTCCGGATTGGGCTGTTGGTTTGTTTTAAACATAAGGCCACCCCAAATCATGTTCTGCGCTAGCGAAAGCCATTGGAAGTGCCAAGCGGGTTGTTGCACCGCGTTGGGCAGTATTTGAAGGAGCCAACTTCTGGCAATTTTGCTGTATTGTAGGGTTTTGGAAGTTGGCGGAAGAATAGCACTCAATTGGTATAGGCAATGGGCAAAGGTGGCAGCAGATGAAGGAATTACATCATCGGTGATTTCTAACTTGTTTAGCAACAGTTGCGTTTGATCCACGGGCATAAAGAAAGGCAGTTTCCCTTGGGGTGCAAATTTTTGCAGGGCTATGTCGATCAGGGTTTCAGCACGGTTGAGCCAAAGAGAATCGGCGGTAATTTGGTATACATGGATATAGGCATCGGCCAGGAAGACATAATCTTCCAAGAAGCCGGGTATGGATGATTTAGAGGCGGCTTTAGGGTTGTAGATTCTGAGTAGGGTTTGGGTGGGGGAGTGGTATAATTGGTTCCATAGGGTTTCACCCAGTTCCTGGGCGGCGTCGGCGCAGTTTTGCATACCACAGTAGGTGTAAGCGGAGCAAAGTGATTTTAGATACAGGCTATTCCAAGTGGTGATAGACTTGTAATCAAAACTGGGCCGTGCACGCTGCCCTTGGGCAGCGTGCAGCTTTTGGTTTACCAAAAGCCGCCGCCCCTGAAATGTGCCCGCGTCAATTCCCAATATATCTAACACCTCCAACGGTGCCTTCGCCTGATAAACTATGTTGAAACCATGCTCCCAATTGCCACCCTCCTCAAATCCATAGTAAACCCTGCCAAATTCCAGTTCCTCCTCAGTTAACAATTCCGTTAACTCCTGCCACGTAAATACATAATATCTTCCTTCAATCCCCTCCGAATCCGCATCCAATGCCGATCCAATCAAATGCCCCGAACCATTGTCTAAGTTGATTCTTAACTCCCTGTCAATAAATGATATACATGATTCTACGATTTCCTTGTAATAATCCGCACCACTCCATGCATACGCCCTGGCATACAAAGAAATTAATTGCGCATTGTCGTACAACATCTTCTCAAAATGCGGCGCAAACCAACGGCCATCCGTTGAATATCTGCAAAATCCGCCGCGTACAACGTCGTAAATTCCACCGTGCGACATCTTCAACAGCGTTAAATGTAACGCGTCTTTGCCCTGTGGATCTTCGCCCACCAATTGCATGTTTAACAAAAATTCAAACAATCCCGGCAGCGGAAATTTCGGCGTACGATTCATGCCGCCATTTTCATAATCCAATTCCTCCAACAATCGCTCATAGGCTTCCACCAACGATTGTCGCTGAAACAAACCCTCTGCAGCACTCGTCTCACGCGCGTTTACCGCATGAGCGGTCCCCTCACGAGCGTTCCCTTCATCAGCGGTTCCATCAACTGCTCCAGATGCACCCGCATCACTAGCCCCATCGCCCGTGCCATGCACATTCATTTTTTGCATTTGCGCCAGCATCTTTGCGCCATAATCCATTACTTTTTCTGGCTCATTTTTCCAAACCAATCCCAGTTGCTCCACCACCGATATCCATCGATCTTTTGGAAAATACGTTCCCGCATAAATCGGCTGCTGATTGGGCATACAAACTACATTCAACGGCCATCCGCCTCTGCCGGTCATCAACTGACAAGCGTCCATGTAAATCATGTCCACATCCGGCCTTTCCTCCCGATCTACCTTGATATTGATGAAATGGTGATTCATCAATTCGGCCACTTCGTTGCTCTCAAAAGATTCATGCGCCATTACATGACACCAATGGCAAGTAGAATATCCCACACTCACCAATACCAGTTTGTTTTCCCGTTTAGCACGCTCCCAAACCTCGTCATTCCATTCCACCCAATCAACCGGATTGTAGGCATGTTGCTGCAAATACGGACTTGCACTGTGAATTAGCGAATTTGGCGGTTGTTGGTTCATCTAGAAAATGTAAATTTGTTGACACACAAATTTCGGTGGATTTTAGGGTGCTTGAAATGATTTTTTTTCCAACACGGCAATCTTCTTTCAGGGCGATGTTATTTTTAAGAATCGCTTTGGTGGTTGGTTTTGTGCTATTGGGTTCATCTAAATTGCAAGCAAATGCATTGATTAATAATGCTTTGAGGGAAGATACGGCAAAGCAAATAACTGTTCAAGATACGTCTAAACAAGATGATACCTTGCGTTTAGGCATACCCAATTTGGGTCCTGTGTATTTTTGGTTTGATAGCCAAGAACAGGCGTTGGATAGTTTGTTGGTTGCATTATTGAACAAAAAAGGAATGCCACCGCATGCTTTTTTGAATAATTTCCAGTTTACCGAGCAGTGGAAGTTGCATGATACTGGGGCATCTCAGCAGGTAATTGACGGTTTCTGGTTAACCTATCAGTATCAGTTTAATAAATCTTTTTTGAAAACCCGCAAGTGGTTGAAGAAGAATAAAATATCATTACGGCGAAGCGCCATAACTTCGAAGCCAAAAACTATTGAAAGTTCAGACGGTTCGGGCATCACCAAATACGAATATAAAGTCACCTATAAGCAGGATAAATATGTATTTTGGTTTCAATTGTGGTGGATTGATGGCAAAGCCTATTGGGTAAACGATATCGGATTCCGCCCCGCCGCCCTTTAACCTATTTTCCGAATTTCCATTTGCTCAACGCAGGTGCTTTTTCCCATTGCGATTCCTGTGCATCGCCCACTTCCGGGAAGAAATCAATTTGTGTTAAAGATTCCACCGAATCAATGCTCACAACATAGTTTTTAATGGGTAAAGTTGAGCCCTGGTTCTTCATCACAAATGCAATTCCGCCGCGGCCACCTTTGGCAGTATCGAGAAGTACTTTATAAAAATATGTAGGGATTTGAATACCCTTGTTTGCATTGGGTAAAGTGCCCATAAAATGTTTGTTTGCTGCCCCAGTAACTACAAAAATTGGCCGCGGCAAATTGGCCCACATCCGCACTTGTTCTTCCAGTTTCTTCCAAATTCCTCTGTTGAATTCTGGTTTTTGTGGGGAGATATTACTCATGTAAAATGTTTCTTTCATGGCAACAGCACTGAATTTAAAATCCGCCGCTGGCGCTAGATGCCCACGATCGTAACCTGTGTTTTTATAGTCGTCTGTGTTTGCTGTTTCGCCATAAAGTAATGGATCTGGAATAAATCTGCTTTCCCGTTCTGCATCGCCCACAACATTGTTGGCTGTTAATTCATATAATACCCAGTTGGGGATGAAGTTTTTGGTAGAATACCCCACTGAGTAATAAGCATGTTGGGCGATCTTTAACCCTGGAAAAAGCTTGGGGTCTTTCACTTGCGGCACTCCCCAAATACTGTTTTCCCCCAAAACTGGAATGGTGCTGATTAATAATTTGGGTGTTTGCTGGGTGTTGGGTGCCGCAGAAATAGTACAGCAGACAACTAAAATCAATAGACTAGGAAATTGGGAACGCTCCCAAAATCTGCGAAGATGCGAAGTAATAGCCTCTGAACAGCCCATCTAGTTATCCGTTTGTAAGGCTAATTTACGGATAATTAATAAATTAAAATCAAGAAAGGATTTTTTTCACGATCCAAGGACCTTCATAAATGAAGCCTGTATAAACTTGCACCAAAGAAGCGCCCCTGCTTACTTTTTCCTCATAATCTTCTTTTTGGAACACACCACCTACACCAATCAATGGAATTTCGCCGCCGAATTCTATTGCCAAGAAAGAAAGAATGGCATTGCTTTGATCAAATACCGGCGCACCGCTTAATCCACCAGCGCCAATTTTATCAATCTTTTTGTTGTCGGTCATTAATCCATCGCGAGAAATGGTAGTATTTGTGGCAATTACGCCATCCACTTTGGCAGCGCGAATGGTTTTCACCAATTTCTTGATACCTGATTGTTGGAAGTCTGGGGCGATTTTAAGGTAAATGGGCTTCCAAACGGATTTCTTGGATCTGCGTTCGTGTAATTCTGCAAATAGGGCAGTGATGAAGCTATCTTCTTGTAAATCACGGAGTCCAGGAGTGTTAGGACTAGAAATATTTACCACCAAATAATCTACGTAATCATAAAGAGCGTCGAAGCAATAAACATAATCATTAATGGCTTCTTCGTTGGGCGTATCTTTGTTTTTGCCGATGTTTCCACCTACAATTAATCCTTCAGGGCGATTTTTTAAACGAGCAACCATGGCATCTACACCTTCGTTGTTAAAGCCCATTCTGTTTATTAAGGCATTGTCTACGGGTAAACGAAACAATCTGGGAGCCGGATTACCAGGTTGAGGTTTTGGGGTAACTGTACCCACTTCAACATAACCAAAACCTAACTTTTTAAGTAGGTGCAACCACCTCGCGTCTTTGTCGAACCCAGCTGCCAAACCAATGGCATTGGGGAAGGTGATGCCATTAATTTCAACGGGTTTGGGGTTGCTAATTTTAAAGCTTCTTTCTAGTAATTTTCCGATAACCGGAATGGAAAAAGCAAACTGCAAACCCCTCAATGCCAACTCATGTGCTGTTTCTGGTTTGAATAGAAATAATATAGCTTTAATTAATGCGTACATAGATTGATTGCGCATAATCTATAATCGTGCCAAAAATGAAGTTCTGCAACAAATCATTAATGACATATTTTCATTAGTGTTTGAAGTGGCGAACACCGGTAATCACCATCGCCATA
>JAGKXC010000057.1 GCA_021151535.1 Sphingobacteriia bacterium
ATATAAGCCTGTGTTAATCTTGAGACTCTATAATTCAAATTTCATCTATTATTTTGGTGATTTAATCTATGAAAATTTTCTGTCAATTCAATCTGATAATGAATTTTGATAATTTCGTAGATGTAAAGCTAATTCACAATGAAAACGCCTTTTAATAAATTCATTTACATTGGATTTGTGCTGCTTGGATTGTTTCAAGCAATTTTTACAAAAAATTTTATTGAAGCAGCTTCATCTCTGGGAATAGGACTTGCATTTGATCCATTCAATACTGACCAAAAATGGAATGAGCGTGCAATTTGGCAAAAAGGAATTTTGATCATCCACTTATTTACAGTTATTTCATTAATTGGTATTTATCTCTTGACAAATCAAAATTAATTCGCAATCAAGCTTCGCGACCAAATTTCTTACCATTTTAAAAATTAGAGATTATGTCAAAATCCGAGTTTTTCAATTTTATCCAAGCAAATATTCCGAATATTTCAATTGAAGACAAGTCGATTAATTTAATCGCCGATCAATTTGAAGAAAAAATTATCCCCAAAGATGATTATCTACTAATTGAAGGAAAAGTAAGTGATTATTATTTTTTATCTGAAGGTTTTTTAAGGGTATTCACCATTGATACCGATGGAAATGAAGTAACCACCTATTTTTATTCAAAAAATAGAATTGTTTTTGATGCTGCTTCATTTTTTCTAAAACTTCCATCCACAGAAAACATAAAGGCAATGACTGACTGCAAAGTTTTCATCACCAATTTCAATCAGTTAAATCAATTATTTCATTCTTTGCCCGAATTTAGAGAATTCGGAAGACAAATGCTTGTAAAAGAGTTTGTTGCCTACAAAAAGCGAACCCTTGCAATGATAAACCAAACTCCCGAACAACGTTATCTTAACCTAATTGAATCAAACAAGGATGTTTTCCAATATGCAAATCTTGGTCAAATCGCATCATATTTAGGAGTTAGTGAGAGAACATTGAACAGAATAAGACAAAATTCCCTGGAATAGTAGACCAAGCAATTTTACGCCATTTGTCGCAATCAGATTCTTTCAACTTCAATACTTTCGCAATGTATTACATCGGAAGTCATGAAAAAATATCCAAAAATACTATCGATCTTGATTATAAATTTCTATTTATCAAGTGGTTCTGCACAATTGATCTGTTTTAAGGACACAACTAGAACAAATATTCTTGAAATAGAATCTGGTGTATTCAATACTCAAAAAATGGAATTCAAGGGGTACAATCAAGGAAATGCCACTGAAAACTGGAAATCCATTGCCCCAACTGTGAGACTTGAATATTGGAATAGAAAAAATTTAGGTTGGAATTACGGCATTAGTATCCAACCAATTTATTTTAAATATTCAGACACTATAAAAAACAATCTAAATTATAATGGCAAAGTATTTAACAAAGGCGAAAAAGCAAGTTTAATCTATCAGTTTCACAATATTACAACTACAGCAAATTACCCAATCATAAAAAAAAGTGAAGACAATTATTTAAGATTAGGTGGGACATTAATTTATAGATATGCTGATTTCAAGTTCAAAGCAGAATCAAACTCATTTCGTTCAACAAATTTCATCGTCTTCCCATTAATCAATACCGAATTAAAAATCAAATTAAAAAACAATCTATTTTTCTTTAGTCGTGCCGATTTTCTCCCATCCCCTACCAAAAGAGTTTTTTCAGATGGTTTATTCAATGTATTATTTAGTGTTAAACATCATTTTAAATCCAAACAATCGTTGGACATTGGGACAAGACTTTTTTTTGGCGGCGATGACGAAATGAAACAAGACGACTACGCAAACAGAATATTCTTTTTAGGTGTCGTAATTAAATATTCATTATAAATTTTACATGAAAAAAATAGCTTTTTACACATTGTTATTGACCTTTTTTACAAAAAGTTATTCGCAAATCTCTACTGACATTGAAACGGGCATAGTTAAAGTCAACAGAAACGATGCCAGCAGTTCTTGGAAAAATAGTTCTGGGGAACTAAACGGAATTGATGGAACTTTGTTTTCATATGCAAACGATTTCAATAATCCAGTTAAACCATTATTTCGTTTCAGAGCAAATTATACTTTTGGTAAATCAAAAAAACACTTTTTAAGTTTTTTAGCAGCACCAGTTCAATACAAAACTGAAGGAGCACTAAATAAGTCTATCACTTTTAATAGTACCGTTTTTGAAACAAATCAACAAACGGAAGGGTTTTATAAATTCAATGGATACAGACTAACATATCGTTATAACTTTATTCAGCGAAATAATTTGGTGTTGGGTTTGGGACTAACGTTAAACCTGAGAGACGCTGAATTTTCCTTAAAACAAGGATCGAAATATGAACGCAATTACAATAGAGGTTTAGTTCCTTTAATCAACACTTATGTAAATTATAAATTCACTGATAAATTCGGTGTGCTCGTTGATGGAGATGTGTTTTATATTGACAATACAGGGGGTGCAATTGATTATTTAACTGGTTTCAATTACGCACTCAATAAAAATATCTCTTTGAAAACAGGATATCGTTTCTTTTCGGGTGTGGGAAGCGAGAAAGGTAACGTGTACAATAAATTGTTTGTAAGCTCTTTTGTTATAGGAGGCGTAATTAATTTTAACTAAATACCCACAAATATCCGCTGTGATTTCAACTGATTTTAAATTAAACGAAGAAGATTCAGAAAACATTGTATTTAGAAAAACCAACTCAGATGTTGATAATTTTTCCATTGCTTTTTCAATTCGATGTGATGTCAATAACAATTTAGTGTCCGATAAAATATTTCAAAGAACATTAGAGATTTTTGCTAAATTATTTACAGATAGCAATTATACTCTAGATCATTATTTTTCAATAACCCTAGTCAGTAAATGGTTGACAGATGAAAATTATTATGTTGAGATTGATTATATCGACACAGAAAATACTGATACACTTTATTTGGATGCATACTGTTACAACAAAAAAAATCAACTTGTTTCAAAAGCTGGAGCAATATTGAATATAAAAAATTAATGATTGGTTCAACTTGATTCAATAATTTACTATCAATAAAACAGTCAATTACAACACTTTTACATTTTATCGCAAATCCTATACAATTAGCGTCATTTGTCGTTCGAAAACCAATTTCATTGCGTTTTCTTTGCAATAAATGCCTTTTTAATGAACAACATAACCGTCTATATTTACGCGACATTTGGATTCGTACTGATATCTACGATTCATCTATTTTATAAAGCTTCTCAACAATCAAAAGGATTCCTGATTCTTATTTCTTCTTGGCTAATCCTTCAATCCATACTTGTAATTTTGGGATTTTATCAAGTAACAAATTCAGAATTCCCGAGGTTTCAATTGCTACTATTACCACCTTTGTTTTTTATTTTCATCCTATTCAGAACCAAAAAAGGAAGGGCATTCATTGATAGGTTAGACTTAAAAATATTAACAATTATTCACATTGTAAGACTTCCTATTGAAGTAGTTTTATACTGGTTATTTATTGCCAAAGCTGTCCCTCAATTGATGACTTTTGAAGGCAGAAACTTTGATGTTATTACTGGTATTACCGCACCGATTATTTACTATTTTGGATTTGTAAAAACTACGCTGAACAAATCCATTCTATTAGTTTGGAATATATTATGCCTTGGGCTTTTAATCAATATTGTTGTAAATGGTTTGCTTTCAGCCCCATCACCATTTCAACAATTCGGTTTTGAACAACCGAATGTTGCCATTCTTCATTTTCCATTTATGTTTTTACCTGCTTGTATTGTGCCCATAATTCTATTTTCACATTTGGCAAGTATTAGACAACTTAGCACCATAATATTACAGACAGAATAGCGGGACCAGATTAAATCAAGTGAATAACTCTAGGTTGTTCAAAGTCGCATAAACCCTCAACTCATCCCAAAATTGGTTCGAGAATAGACCACCCTGGGGAGCCAAAAAGAGAAAGCCTTACAGAAATGTGAGGCTTTTTTTCTTTGAAATTTTGTACTAACCAAAGATTCAATTTCGCAAACAACTCATTATCCATTCCACGCAAGAATTAGGCTCTACAATACTCCATGAATGAGGATGTCTATTTCCCTCAATTCTATATCCTTTTTGGTAGGCATTGATGAATTCCGCTTTTGAATTCCCCAAATCATTGAGAAGTTGAATTAACGCAGTTTGATCTAATGCATTCAAATCATACATATCTACATGTCTGTTTTTCATCCACCAAATTGGATCAACATCGCCATATATTCTAACAGGTAATTTTATCAAATATTTTGCATTCCCCCCCATATTTTTATCAAATGTAAAAGGAGAATAGTATTCATATAAAATTGGATTTGATTGAGGTGTGCCATTACAATATTTTTCAAGTTCAGCCATCCCATATTTAGGTTCATTCAATCCAGGATTCTTATCAACCTTTCTCAAAAAATTTGAATACACATGTTTTAAATCGCAAGGCCCATCGCAACTAAAAACAGCTTTGGGAGTAATGTAAGCCAAAGTAGAATCCTCAATTGCCATTTCTGCATATCTTAAACTAAAAATCCCGCCCATTGAAAAACCGCCAAATACAAATGAATTCTTGGATAAATGATATTTTTCAATAGCATTTTTGCTCATTAGATCTATTAATGAAACAATTTCTTTTGTTAAGGTAAGCCTTTGATTTATTGAAAAAACAAGTACTGCCAAATCATTTTTATTCGCTATGGCACAAAAATCTGCCATACTATTCCAAACATGAGCTGTAGTTTCCCAAGTTCCTGGCAACAAAACAATAGTTCCCTTAACATTTATTTTAGGGATTAATGCCTGATAATAAAGCTCAGTCCTATCCTCATCACCCACATAAATGTTATTTGTATCGTTGCTCCGAACTATGTTTAATTCGATATTTTTGGATATTTTTTTATCAAGCAAACAAATAGAATCTTGAAAATTTTGATTTGATTGCGCAGATAAATTTAAGACTTGCACAAAAACCAAAATCATGAATACAGATAATTTTTTTAGCATACTGGGAATTTTATACGAAAATAAGCTAATATAATTACATTATATAAATAGCATAATAAACCCTCAATTCATCCCAAAATCGGTTCGAGAATAGCCCCGTTTGGAGAGCCGCCAAAAGCCTCACATAAATGTGGGGCTTTTTTGTTTATATTTGTATTTACGACATTATGCCCCATTCAAAAGTTTATAGCAAAAAAGACATTTTTAATTCCGTAGCGGAATCAAAAGATATCATTGCACAATATGGGGTAAAATCAATAGGTCTGTTCGGTTCCTTTGTAAAAGACTCAGTAAATGAAAATAGCGATGTGGACTTGCTGGTAGATTTCATACCTGAAAAGAAGTCATTCGACAACTTCATGGATTTAGCATTTTATCTTGAAGAATTATTTGGACGAAAAGTAGAAATAGTTACTCCACAATCTCTCAGTAAACACATCGGCCCACATATATTGAAGGAGGTAGAAAATGTCTATCAATCCGGATATTGAGCTAATCAAACATATTCTTGAGGAAACCTCATTCATTTTAAATCACACAAAGGAATTAAGTCGTGAAGACTATTTATCGGATGAAGTTCTCTGTAGAGCATCTATAAGAAGTCTTGAAATTATTGGCGAAGCAACTAAAAAATTATCAGATGAATTTAAAACCCAACACCCAGGCATCGAATGGAAAAAGATTGCTGGCACTAGGGATAAATTGATACATGATTATTATGGCATTGACTATGATATTGTTTGGGATATAATTAGCTCTAAAATCAAAGAACTAAATCAGTACCTCATTGACTTAAAATGAGAACATTCCAAAAAGTCAAAAATCAACTTTTCTTATCACCACATATTCAATAATCTGTTGATGGTTGTATTTTTGGTCAATTAGGGAGCCACCAAAAGCCTCACAGAAATGTGGGGCTTTTTTATTTGAAATCCAAATACAATTTCTGCCACTTATTTTTCGTTTATGGTCCGAATATGACCAAACCCAATTCAACCAAAGCAACCCAATGGATGATCGCCCTATCGATCATCGCAATTTTCACCCCATTTGTTTACATGGAAATTGGGCCGAAGGGCATTGAATATTACGGAAAAAACGTGCCCAATATCTACATATTTGGTGGCTACATTTTTGGGAAAGACACTTCATTCTGGGGAATAAATTTCGCTTATAAATTTCAACTTTTCGCCATTCTTGTTTATATCGCCCTCATCTACAACTACAAACAACGTCAAAAACCAACACAACTTTTATTTAGCACATTGCTTTTGATTTTATTTCCATTTTGGCTAGAATTATACGTTGGGGGAGTAAAAAACAATAGCGATGCGGCAGACTTAACCATTTACCCTATGCCTGGCTTAATCATTTGGGCAGTAATTTTAATACTCAATTTGTGGATTCTATTCAAACATAACAATTCAAAAAAATCAACCCAAACAGCAATAAATGGATCAACAAACTAGATTTTGTGAATCTTATTAATGCTAGGCCGAAGCAACAACACTAACATCGACATTACCGATTCAACTCAACATACATACCTTTGCCACATGATTCGCCGTGGGAACCCCAATGATGCTCAATTGCTGCAAACTCTTGGAAGAAAAACCTTCGATGATACCTTTGGGAATACCTGCACCAAAGAAGATATGAAGTATGTGCTGGATTTG
Source organism: Sphingobacteriia bacterium (assembly GCA_021151535.1). Taxonomy (GTDB): domain Bacteria; phylum Bacteroidota; class Bacteroidia; order NS11-12g; family UBA955; genus JAGKXC01. The sequence continues at coordinate 6,748 of JAGKXC010000057.1, forward strand.
TTTTTCAATGAGAAACAGTGCCTAGAGGAACTTTCCGACGATCAAGATAACTTCTTCTTTTTCGAAGAAGATGGCATCGCCAAAGGATACATACGTATGAACAAAAAGCATGAATGTCCAATCGATGAGATCAAAAACGCCAATCCCATTGAGTTGGTGCGGTTATATGTTTTGAAAGACCATCATGGTGCAGGTGTTGCCAATGCGCTAATGGATTTTGCTTTTGAATTTGCCAAAAGCCAGGGCTGCCAAACCATTTACCTATCCGTTTGGGAGTATAATTTCAGGGCCCGTGGTTTCTATGAAAAGCACGGATTCAAAAACACAGGTATCAAGAACGACTTCCCACTGGGGTCTACCCCCCAAACCGATTATTGGTTTGTGAAAATGTTGTAACCCAACATCCTCAAATTTCCTTAATATTGAACCCAACGCAAAACACGAAAACCCATGGAACAAAAACTCCCCCTACCTCCCTTTAACTTCGATACCGCTGCCCAAAAAGTCCAAATTGCAGAAAACGCTTGGAATACCAAAGACCCCGAAAAAGTGTGTTTGGCTTATACGATTGATACTGAATGGCGAAATCGCGACCAATTCATTAATGGCAGAGAAGAAGTGAAGCAATTCCTCATCGCCAAATGGAATAAAGAATTGGAATACAAACTAAAAAAAGAACTTTGGGCCTTTACCGATAACAAAATCGCAGTGAGATTCGAGTACGAATGGCATGATCAAAACGGCCAATGGTTTCGATCTTATGGCAATGAGAATTGGGAATTCGACGAAAACGGCTTTATGAAAAAGCGATTTGCTAGTATCAACGACTTACCCATACAAGAATCAGAAAGAAGATTGTAAGTTTTTGCAATTTTCGCAAATGCTCATCTCCCCAACTTGATTTTATCTTATTTTCGCACCATGATTTCTGAAAACACTTCACAAACTCAATCAAACTTAGAAACTTCAACTGCAGTAAACCAAGCCAACACATTACCCAAAATTCCAAAAAAATGGAAGTTGATGTTTGTTAGTTGGCTATTTGTTTATCCCGTAATTAATGTGATGTTTGCTTTGGTTTTCCCATTGGTAAAAGACTTCCCTCAACTACTTAAAACCCTAATATTTACAGTAATTTTAGTGCCGTTAATGGGATATTTCATCCCAATGATGCATAAAAAATTCTGGAATTGGATTGTAAAATAATGACCCAATTCTGTTATGTAATATTATCAACAGAATTCCTAATAAAACAAGATTTTCCATATTTTCGCAACGGGTGAGAAAGAAGATTCCAAAATCAATACAGTGTGCCAGAGCAACCTTTATTATGTTGCTCGCTTTGCTTATTGGTGGAATGCCGTTGATCCAATTGGGAACAAAATGCTATCAAAAGCATCAAATCAAGCTATCGCTTTTCCGCAATCCCAGTAGCTTACCTTTAACTAAAATTATCATTCGGGGCGATCATCCGTTAGCTTCAAAAAACATCCAACCTATGGATGAAATTGAGTTTCAAGAAACTGAATATGATGTTATCAAAGTAGAACACAACGCTACTGAAACTATATTATGGGTATTCAAAGACAATTTGGAAACCCAATTATCTGACCAAGCCGCTCATTCCAACAAGTCAGGCAACAAAATCAAAAACAACTTTTTCAAAATCGATGCAATTGTTCAGGAATTAGCCATCAGTGAACCAGCTAAATTTGAAACTATTTTAAGCGTTCAGCCCATTATCGCCCTACAAAATGAGGCGCTCAAAGTTGTAAGCCCACCCCCACAAGGTTAATTTTTTATCCAAAACCATTTCAGAACCTAAGCCAAAAGCCTAGGCCATTCCTGTATGTTTTACGATCAAAAAATTAACCCTCATGAAAAAAACTTTATTTACATTCATTTTTATAACTACATCTAGTATTTCAGTTGCTCAACATCAACCGTGTTCCACTGATGAAAATTACAAAAAGCAAATCGAAAAAGATCCGAGTATTGAACTGAAATTTCAACAATTCCAATCTCAAGTTCAAACAAAAACTATTGCGCGAAGATCTGCAAAAATTATTATCCCAGTTGTATTTCATGTAATGCATGATAATGGGATTGAAAACATATCCGAAGCACAAATCAAAGATGCCATCGCCCACTTAAATATCGATTACAACAGACAAAATGCAGACACCTCAAAAACTAGAGATTTATTTAAATCAGTGGCTTCGAATTGTGAAATTGAATTTCGTTTAGCTTCAAAAGACCCAAAAGGCAATTGTACTAATGGTATCGTTCGATACCAAACTTCTTTAACTAATAATGCAGACGACAATATAAAACCGCTAAGTGTTTGGCCATCAGATCATTATTACAATGTTTGGGTGGTAAAATCCATCACTTCCACTTCATCTTTAGGGACCATATTAGGATATGCTCAATTCCCATGGACAGGTTTATATAGAACCGATGGTGTTATTATTCGTCATGATATGGTTGGAACGATTGGAACAGCTGCCGGAAATAATTATTTAAACAGAACACTTACCCATGAAACTGGGCACTGGCTTGGTTTATTTCACACTTTTCAAGGCGCTTGTAGTGATGGCGATTTTTGCGATGATACACCTCCCGTTAAAGAACCAAGTTTTAACATTTGTTTACCATCAGTGCAAAATACATGTGATTCCGATATGCCTGACTTAATTGATCAATATGAAAATTATATGGATTACTCAGACGGGAAATGCCAAAACATGTTTTCAAAAGACCAAAAAAACAGAATGCTCTGGGCGATCAATCTCCATCGAAGCTTATTGGTAAATCAAGAGAATATGGATAGAACTGGAATGAATAATCCATTATCTAATTGTGCACCCAAAGCCCAATTTTATGCAGTTACACCCAATATTTGTGCTGGCAACAAAGTTCAATTCAATGATATTTCATACCAAAATACATCCAATTTAAATTATCAATGGCATTTTGAAAATGGAATTCCTGAAAATTCAACAGATAAAAATCCATCTATTTTATTCCCACACCATTCACACAATTCTGTAACCCTCATTGTTAGTAACCAACAAGGATCAGATACTATAACTTACGAAAACTATATTCATGCTTTAGCTCCGTGGGAAGATAAACCTACATCCATTTCAGAATCTTTTGAAACTGGAATTCCAAAAACATGGCATTTTGAAGGAAATACCACCAATATCTGGACACCAACATCTAGGTCTTCTTTTATTGGCTCAACATCAGCAATGATTATTAATGGATTTGGGAAGGCCAATGAAGTAAACAAACTAATTACTTCACAATATGACATTTCAGGCAGTAACCCAACACTTACTTTTCAATATGCCTTTTGTCAAAGAACTTTTGACGGGGGACAAACTAAAACTAACGACAAATTAACCTTCAAAATCTCATTAGATTGTGGTAAGACATGGACTAACAAATGGTTTAAACAGGGCGCATCTCTTAGTACGCTTCCAAATGAAGGCATGTTACTTCCAGGAATGGACTTTTTTCCTGCGAACCAAATTAGTTGGAAAAGTGCAACCATTGATCTATCTAGTATTGATGCAATTGCACGTAGAAATGTGTTGTTTATGTGGGAATTTATCAGTGACGCTGGTAACAATCTTTTTATTGATGATATTAATCTTTCACAAACATTAGGAAGGCTAGCAATAAACGTACATCAATTATCCATTAACAATCCAGTGTCTAACAATGTAATTCAGGTATCGTCCGACTTATTCCTAACACCCAATTGCCAAATTTTTATTACAGATTTATTAGGAAAAACTTTGTTGAATTTCACTCCAGTTAATAACCAGGCTCAACAAAATTGGGAATCCGATCTGCACCCAGGCACATATATTTTCACCATTAAATCCAACAATTATTCCATTTCTAAAAAATTAATAATCGAATAACAATCTCCCCCAATATCGAAAATATTGGGGGTAGACGATTTTCTCGAAATAAAATCTGATGCTAAAAATCCTTAAACAAATCTGTCTCATTGGAATCTGCCTATCCCCTTTGCATGTATTTGCCCAATTCCTTGATACTTCTTCCATTGAGGAAGTAACCGTTACTACCTACAAAGAAGAATCAATAAAGAAGTCAACGTTTAACATCGACCTCATCCATGTTGATAGCCTAAAACGCTATGGGAACTTCAACTTAACAGATTTATTGGCCAAAACACCTGGCATTGCAATGCTTTCAACTGGCATCGGCATTTCCAAACCTGTAATTCGCGGACTATATGGCAATCGTGTACTGATATTGTTATCGGGCTTAAAATTCGACAATCAACAATGGCAAGAGGAACACGGATTGGGAATTAGTGAAGCAGGTTTAGGCAAAGTAGAAATCATCAAAGGTCCGATGAGTGTGCTTTATGGATCGGAGGCTGTAGGTGGTGTAATTAACCTCATTGAAGAGCCAAAAGCTAAAATCGGTAAAACCGAATCTGATTTTCAGTTTAAGGGATATTCAAATACAGCGGGGTTCAGTTTGCAATATGGCGTTAAATCAAACAAAGGCAACAAGTGGAATCGCTTGAGAATCGGGATCGACAATCATACAGATTACTCAGATGGAACGGGGCGAAGGGTGTTAAACTCCAGATTTGACGGTTATTTCTTGAAAGCAACTACAGGATTTCAGCGCAAGAATTGGATATCCAACAACCATTATATGGCCAGCTTTAACCGGTTTGGATTTATCTTCAACGATGTCTACACTTTTGTAACTCCTGATGCCCGTTTCAGCAGAAATCTCGGCACAAATCCAGCTCACTATGTGATTCTCAACATGTTGGCTTCTGAGAATAAAATCGCCCTAAAAAAATCGATTTTACGCATCAACACAGGCATCCAATCCAATGAAAGAATGGAAAATGAAGGCAGCGGGGCGATATCCTTAAACATGCATCTGCTTACATTGCAGTATATCGCAAAATGGGAAACCATTATCAACAGAAACAACCGATTGATTCTATCACAATTGAGCTCGTTTGAAAACAATCACAACTTTGGAGCACG
>JAGKXC010000173.1 GCA_021151535.1 Sphingobacteriia bacterium
GGTTTTACAAACAGTTGAAGGGTATCAAAAATGGCGCAACCTTGTTGATTGACAGATTGAATAAAAATGGATTCAACATGTGGTGTTTTGCTATTGGGTATTTGCTTGCTGAAACTAAGCAGGTTGGGGCCTGAGAAAGTGTCTGTTTGGTTAAACCAGGTAAGGGAATTTTTTCTCCAGAGTGAACTGGAATCATGAACTACTATGGATTTCAGCGCACACACAGAATCTTTTGAAATAGAGAACTTTTTAGAAGGATAGGGATGGGAAATGGGTATAAGAGAATCCGCGATATTGGTTGTGCACTTTAGGTTGTTAACGGAGAGAAGGAGTTTATAGGTTTTGGATGAAGCAGGGTAGTAAAAAGAGAAGATGGCAGTATCTGTTAAGGTTTTGAGGAAGGTGTCATACATGCCACCGCTAGGCTTGGGGTAACCCCAATTTACGGCATAGCGATATTGGTTGTTGGCTTTAAATTTTATGGAAATGGTATCACCCAAACAGGTTGGTTTGTGGGAGATTTGGGAGCTGAGAAGTCTTGCGGGTTTGTAGATGGTGATAGAATCGGAATAATAACGCGGGTTGTTGCATTCACTGTTCCAGGTTAACATTTTAAGGGCATAAAGGCCATCTGTTTTGTAGTAGTGTTTGAAAGTTAGCTTGGCGGTGAAAGGGCCGGTATAAAGTAGGGTGTCACCATCTCCAAAACGCAGGACGAGTTTGTTGATGGCGGTATCTCCGCCTAGCCGAATAACGGTGGTATCTGCACAGGGGTTGATTTGATTGTTTACATCAAAATAGGTGGGTAATCGGCGGTTGAGAATTTGCGGTTTTGAGAATGTCCAATTGAAAAAACTATCTAATGTCAGGTGTTTATAGTTGCACGCCAAACCTTCTGCATTAGGGACATCCACCATCCATAGTGGTTGGATAGTGTAAGGTCTTTTGCTAACAGCGTCATAGGTGTAAATGTTGCCATCAGATGCCATTGTCGTTGAGAAAAAGCCTAGATTTGTTGGCGGGTAGGCTATCAATTGTTGTATTTTAATAAGCCTTTTCTTTTTAGAAAATCTATTGACTTGATAAAAATATGCCTTATCGCCAATTGTATTTGAATTTATATTGATGGCACCAAAATAAATAAATGTGTCATTGAATGCAATCGCAGCATTTTGGGTGCTGAAATTGGGGTAGAGGATGTCGGTATGTTTAAATAATTCTTGGGGATTGGATATTTTTCCAGTGTTATTGTCGAAATCATACAACAAAGCCATGGCTGTGGGATGCAAAGATTTTGTGATGCCTGTAACAATGAGTTGTTTTGAGTCCCAAGTTTGAGTGAATGGTCCCCATAATAGGGTCTTCTTGTCTTTTGATTTAAGATAATTGTTGAAATATCCTTTGCTAATTACGGGGATCGTATCTAGGCCTTTTTCCGTGAATTTGTAAGAGTAAGCGGTTAAGCTATCTATTGTGGCAATAATCCAATAGTCGGAATTGTTTTTATGTTTAACAATAGTGAGATTTGGATTGGATTGATTTAAAATTCTCTTGTTGTTTAGTACAACTTCACCTCTTCCAGAATCTTTTTTAAGGTCTACAATTGAATATCCAAAACAATTAGTGTAGGTGCTTGATATAAAATCATGAAAAACAACAACCGAATCTTTGCTTTTTGGGTAAAAGAAACCATCAATAAATGATTCATTTGATGTCCCCCATTTTATGTTGCCTTTCATAGATTTTTCTAAATTATTAAAACAACCTTCGGCTGTAAGTGCCAATAAAACTAAGTTCCCGTTACAATCTGTAATAACAAATTGGCCGTCAACTGATGTTTGTAGGTTGGTTTTTTTGATTTTTGCAACTTCGCCATTGAAGTCTATTTTTTTATTTTCATAGAACCAAGAAGTATTAGAATACTGCGCTGAAACCTGAAAAACTGAGCAATAAATAATCAGAATTAATTGTATTACCCTTTTCATTGTTGGTTTTTTCCTTGGTATGATTAATCTTTAAAACGCCTATTGTATTTGAATTTTAGACAAATCAATTCCCAAATTTGAAGCCTTAAAATTAAACATTTTTATAAAAAATCGGGCGTGTATACAGTTAGCATGAAGGCATCAAACGGCTGTGTTAATACAGATACTACTGTATATCT
>JAGKXC010000058.1 GCA_021151535.1 Sphingobacteriia bacterium
AATTTTGAGCCGATTTCCAGAGTTTTCTAAACTTCTCCTTCTTTCTTCTCCTCTTGCTAAAGCCTTGTATCAGAACGGGAGTGCAAAAGTAGTACTATTTTCCGAATTACAAATACTGTCGTTAAAATAAATTCATCATTTCTTCATCTACCAACACCCGTGTTCCGTCTATCGCACTGCAAATCACCCCAATAACCCCTTCACACTGCACAAAACATTTTTTGAATTATTTTTATCTCACCACAACCCCATCGCACAAATCCCCATAAAAGTGGGCTATTTCCCGCGCTTCCATAGCAACGACCCATCGCCGTAACTTAAAAAACGGTACCCGTTTTCCATCGCAAATGCATAAACTTTTTTCCAATCTCCCCCCAAAAAGGCCCCAACCAACATCAATAAGGTGCTTTTGGGCTGGTGAAAATTGGTAATAATTCCATCACATACCCGAAAATTAAATCCAGGAACAATAAAAATTGCGGTTTTCCCTTGCAACATTTCGCTGTTTTCTCCCTCCATCCATGCAATCAATTCCTCCAACCAACGCTTATCGCCCAAAATTTCCTTCTCCCCTACCCCATTATCTACCTCATAGGCCATTCCCGTTTCCACCACAAAGTACCGATCCCGTGATCCGGAAAGCGGTTTTTTGTACCTATATATATAATACAAACTTTCTAGCACCCGCATCACCGTGGTTCCAACCGCCACAATCTTCCCCTCATGAGCACAAATTTGTTTCAATGTATCAATCCCAATTTCAAATCGCTCCGAATGCATTTCATGCTCAGCGGCCGTTTCACCCGTCATTGGTTTAAACGTACCCGCCCCAACATGCAACGTGAGCTCCGCAAACTTCACCCCCTGATCTTTTAACCGTTCCAACAACGCATCTGTAAAATGCAAACTGGCCGTTGGCGCAGCCACCGCACCGGCGTGCTTGGCAAAAACAGGCTGGTATCGCTCCTTATCCGTTTCCTCCAAATCCCTATCGATATAAGGTGGCAAGGGAATATTGCCCAAAATCTCAATGGCCTCCGCAACCGATCTGCGCTTTCCATCTTGCTCCAACACTTCCAATTCAATGATATTCTCTTCCCGGTTCACCCACTTGGCGCGCATCAAGCAATCGCCCGAAGCAAATAAAACCGATCCCTCTTCCTTAAATTTCTTTCTGCCGCCCACCATCACCTGCCACTGCTTCCAATCTGCCCTTACCGGTTCAAGCAAGAAAACTTCCACCCTGGCACTGCTTTCTGATTCCACTGTACCAAACAACCGCGCCGGAATTACTTTGGTGTTATTGGTAATCATCAGCACGTTTCCACTTAACTCCTCCGCTAACTGATGGAAATGTTTACCGCTAATCGCCCCGTTTTCAGAAACAACCAACAATTGCGACGCATCGCGCGGCTCTACCGGATACTTCGCAATCCGCTCATCCGGTAATTCGTAATCAAAATCGCTAACCTTTATTTCTGGAATCATGGCAATTGCACAAAATCCTTGAGAATAGGTAACAAATTTGTCCAGGCTTTGCCTCTATGACTTACAGAATTTTTTTCATCGGGCGATAATTGGGCAAAACTGCGATCAAAACCATCGGCCATAAAAATAGGGTCGTACCCAAATCCACCCTCACCTTGGATGGTGGTTAATATTTTTCCGCAAACCTCTCCTTTGACAAAAATCGGCTCAGGGGAAAAACCCACTGCGCACAATACGGCAACAAAACAGGCTCTGCGTTGCTCATTTCCCTCTAGGGCTTGCAATAATTTCTCAATATTTTTGGCATGACTCACCGGCTCACCGCCATATCGGGCAGAATAAACACCGGGCGCGCCACCCAAAGCATCCACGCACAATCCGCTATCATCCGAAATACAGGGATAACCTGTTGCGGCAAAAACAGCTTGGGCTTTGATCAAAGCATTTTCTTCAAACGTGGTTCCGGTTTCTTCCACATCATCGTGAAAACCGATATCCGCAGGAGAAACAACTTCCACAATATCACGTAAGATGGCCCGAACCTCACCCAACTTATGGGCATTGCCGGTAGCAAAGACAATTTTTTGCATACTTATGCTTAGTTCTTAGGGCGAACAGTGCGTTGCTCTATGCGCTTCTCGTAATCACTTCCTTGGAAGATGCGGTGCACATAAATGCCTGGTGTATGAATCTCATTGGGATCCAATTCTCCTGGCTCAACCAATTCTTCAACTTCGGCGATGGTGATTTTACCCGCCGATGCCATCATGGGGTTGAAGTTTCTGGCAGTGTCTTTATAAACCAAATTGCCATGACGATCGCCTTTCCAAGCTTTCACAATGGCAAAATCCGCGTTAAACGCGTATTCCATCAAATAAGTTTTATCGCCAAAAACACGAATTTCTTTGCCTTCGGCTACTTCCGTTCCCACACCCGCTGGGGTATAGAAAGCAGGAATCCCGGCTCCGGCTGCTCTGCAACGCTCGGCCAAAGTTCCTTGGGGTATCAATTCCACTTCCAATTCGCCAGAAAGAAGCTGACGTTCAAATTCGGCATTTTCGCCCACATAAGAACTTATCATTTTCTTCACTTGCTTTTGTTGTAGCATCAAACCAATGCCAAAATCATCCACGCCCGCATTATTGGAAATACAGGTTAAGCCAGTAACGCCCTTTTTCACCAAAGCGGCGATACAATTTTCAGGGATACCGCACAATCCAAAACCGCCCAACATGATGGTGGTGTTGTTTTCAATATCGGCGATGGCTTCCCAAGCGTCTTTTTTAACTTTATTCATGGTGATTTGTAGTTAATTCTATGTAAATGTTTAGGCCGTGATCAATTCTATCTGGGCCGATAATCCTTTGTCGCACAAGGTTGTACAAATCGGCGTTAGGGATTCAAAATCGCCCCGTTTTACCGAATACTTTCCATTGTTATGTACAATCCAAGCGCATTGTTCGGCTTGCAATCTTGTATGACCGCAGTAGCGCACCAAGCATGTGATTACCCAATCAAAGGAATTCACTTCATCGTTATACAACACAATGGCCCAAACGGAGTCTTCCAACACGTCTAACAATGCCGATTCATCCGTTTCGTGTTGCGGATTGCTTTCGGGTTTTGAAAACTGAGGAAGTATCATGGATAAACTTGAAAGTTTTTATAAAAGGGTTGCGAAAATAAATTACGCCAAACGGTTATTTTGATTCGGGCGATGAAAGATTTTTGCACGGTTCTCTTCGCCTTTCGCCAATCGCTTTATGTTTTTGCGGTGCGTAAACACCACCAATATTGCCACCGCTATAGAAAAAACAGCCACACTCCATTGTTCCATGCCGTAAGTACGGATGAAAAGGATGGGCATACTAATTCCCGCCAACATGGAACCCAAGCTCACGTAACCGGTGGTGAGGAAGAACAACAAGAACACCACTACAGCAATCATGGCCAATTGCGGATTGAGCGTGATAATCATTCCGCAGAGGGTTGCAACGCCTTTTCCGCCTTTAAATTTGGCGAAGATGGGCAGCAAATGACCGATAACAGCCATTACCCCAAACAACACTTGAAGATCCATGATTTCTTTGGAACTCAATGAGGCATCGATGGTATTGGCGATCAAATAACTCAATCGCGCGGCCAACAATCCTTTTAAAATATCCAATAACAAAACGGCAGAACCAGCAGTTTTACCCAAAACGCGAAAAACGTTGGTTGCACCTGCGTTACCGCTACCGTATTCTCTTACGTCGATATCGAAGAAAGCTTTGCCTATCCAAACTGCATTGGGTACAGAACCAAGCAGATAGGCTATGAAACAAAATATTACAATTACCACAGCAATAAATCTTATAGCACTTTGCGAGAGCAAATATAAGAAATTCTCTTATTTCTTTATCAATTTTCGGGTTTCAAGCACCTGTCCTTGGCCATTTGTTACCACAACCAAATACATGGCAGCGGGCAATTTGCTTACATCCAATTGAACAGATTGCGATTGATTTGTGGCTTTCGCCAGGGCGATGCTTCTTCCTTGCAAATCCAATAATTTCACTTCAAACTGATCGGCGTAGTTTCTGGCTTCCACCACAAACTGCTGCGATGCAGGATTTGGCCAAACTTTGAAATTTTGCTCAGCAGTAAAATTGCTAACGCTGTTAGATGGAGGCATATCAAAAGATTCTTCTCCATCGGCGCAGCTGTTGGGATCACCTTGTGCGGCAGAATAACCCAAACCTCTTCTAGCGAATGCTTTCCAGATCAAATCTTTGTTGGCACCGCCATAACGCGCATCATCAGCAGCCAAAATGGCATCTCTTCCATCCACAAAACCAGGACCGCAAGCTTGCAACTTAAGGGCATCGATCACCAATTGAACCGCCATATTGTTTCCACCTTTACCGGTGTACAAATCTTCATCAAATCCGTATTCAGTTACAAAATCCCAATACATATCCCACAACATCGCACACCAAATTTCACCCAAATAGTGAACTTCAGTTGCGCCGGCAACTGCTTTAGCGGCAACATTTCCATAAGTATGCGGATTGATAGCCATATTGGTGGTGTAGGGATAGGTTCTAATTCCAGCGCCATCTTTGGCATCCCCTACCAACCAATTCGCCATTCCTCTTGGCGAGCTACCTACATCTCCTTTTTTAGCGGTGAAAGCAAGGGCGATAAAATCACTCCAACCCTCTCCCATTTGTTCATTGTTGCTCAATCCATTGGAATTGCTAGGTCCGCATGTTAAACGGGTTGAAATTCCATGGGTAAATTCATGGGCGATTACCCCAAAATCCAAATCTGAATCTGTTTTCTTGGCAAAAGCTGAACTATCATAAAAAGAAACATCAAAGCTGCTATCTTTAAGCATGGCGCGCAATTTATCTGCATCGGATTTCTTGATAAAGATCACCGGGATAGTAATTTTGGTAGATTGAGATGTATTATCGGTTGCCATGGTGATGTTCACATCAGCGTTGGATGTATCTAATAACACCACTGCTTTGGCACCATAACCTTGTGCTCTATAAACTTTTTGTACGAAAGTGCAATTTCCGCGATCGATAGCCGCAATTTTCCCTTTCATTGAATCACCATTTACATATTGCATGCAACCTTGGTGGGTTTTGCCGGCATTATTGTCTACAACCCAAGTAAGTTTTCCGGTAACAGGAACGGCAGTTAGCGTTTTACCCCATTTCCCATCGGTGATTCCGGCACCCATCAAAATTCCGTTAGGACCTTGAAGTTGCGCATTCACAGAGATACCGTCCCAAACATACATTTGCATTCTTGGAGCAGAGCCATCTGGCGGAGTAGAAAAATTAGCATTATTGGTACCGCTACCATCTTGGGCATCGGCGTTTACGGCATCTAAACCTGAGCCCTGACCGGAATAGTTCTTTTGTTGGAAGTTGCCCGATACTTCATCAAAACCGTAGTGGTAGGCGATATCGTGCATGATGTTATTGGCGAAAAACAGGTTTACGATGGCAAAATCCTGGTAATTGGTAGGATTTCTTTCTGCGTAGGAATAGTAAGGCAGAAATTGAAGGCTACTACCGCCGTTGGGGGATTTCCCAGGGGTGTTTTTGTTGGCCACATCTTCTGATGCATAAACATTGTTACCGCGGGTGATGGTATATTCGGCGCCAGCGGAACCGTTAACGTCGTGCCATCCATAGGGCGATGCGGTGTTATCTGCGGGATTGGTGATGGTATCTGGCAGGGCGTAGAGTGGACTTTCCATTCCAACGGGCACGGCCAAATAGCTGGCGCCGTCATTGCCTCTTCTGCTTACATTTTTGGTTCCGGTTGCAGCGGCCGAAGTGTTTGCATTGGCTTGGAAGTGGTTTAAAGCTGCTGCGCCTTTTTGTGCTTGGGCGATAGGCGCTACACTGCAATGGTTTGTCCAGCTGGTTTCCATCCATTTCACCCAAAGGTTCTCAGAATTTTGTCCTACGTATAACGATCTCCAAGATTGCTTTTGCCCATCAAAGAAAATCAAATTCACACAAGGTTGAATGTTGCCGTTGGCATCTTTCATTGCCGCCGTTTTCACATAACCTTTGGTTTCGTTATAAATCACCTGATTGCTTGCATAATTCCAGATACTTGGCAAAACATTGCTTTCGGCAGCAAGAATGGCCACCGCATCATTCAACCAAGAAAACTCTGTATTCAACACGGCTATATCCCCCGTTTGATTCTGGGATTTTGCGCGCATGCTGGTTTGAAAGTTTATCGCAAAATCCTTAGTAAGCACACTGTGGGCTGCAAAACGACTATAAACATTGGATTCAGCGCGATTGGTTGAAAACACCAATTCCCCACTGGCCTTGAAATGCAATCCCATGATTCCGTTAAACACCTCATATCCATTCACATTCTGTTGCACATAAGCATGGGCAAAACCCTCTTTACTCACAACAAAATCGCGCACAAATGCTTCGTTCATATCGCTCTCCTGCAAATTCCACTTACCGTCTTTTGCAAAACTTTTAGCCAATTGCAAGGCTTTGGCCGCATTCACCGGACTGGGTGAAGCCAACATCGCCTGATGATGCATCGCCATGGAAGAAGCATAAGCTGATGGTGATGATGCCAACATCGCCATAGAAACACAAGTAACAAAAGCGCGTGAAAGTTTTAATATTCGCTGTTTATCGAAAGATTGCATAACTGTTAATTCAGATTAAAGTCTGCAATTTAATGAAAAACAACCGGTAAGCGAAGGAGCAAAAAAAAAGTCGGACGAAAATCGCCCGACTCTTATACAAAATTGACTTTATTTTTATTTTCCGAAACGGAACATTTCGCCGCCGTAAATGGCTTGATCGCCCAATTCCTCTTCGATTCTCAACAACTGATTGTATTTTGCCATACGATCAGAACGAGATGCACTTCCGGTTTTGATTTGACCGCTGTTCATTGCTACTGCCAAATCCGCAATGGTAGCATCTTCGGTTTCACCGCTTCTATGACTCATTACGTTGGTGTATTTGTGGCGGGTAGCCATGTTGATCGCGCTCAAAGTTTCGGTTAAAGTACCAATTTGGTTAACTTTAATCAAAATTGAGTTTGCGATACCTTCGTTGATACCTTTTTGTAAACGGTTTACGTTGGTAACGAACAAATCATCACCCACCAACTGGATTTTATCGCCCAATTTTTGGGTTAACAACTTCCAGCTAGCCCAATCGTCTTCCGCACAACCATCTTCAATAGAAATGATGGGATAACGCTTGCACCAATCAGCCCAATAGTTTACCATTTCTTCGCCGGTAAATTTGCGGCCATCTGATTTTTTGAACACATACAAACCAGATTTTTCATCGTACAATTCGCTGGTAGCAGCATCCATGGCGATGTACATATCAACGCCTGGCTTGTATCCTGCTTTTTCGATTGCCATCAAAACTGTTTCAATGGCTTCTTCATTGCTTTGAATATTTGGGGCAAAACCGCCTTCGTCGCCAACGTTGGTGCTGTATCCTTTAGATTTTAAAACCGATTTCAAGTGATGGAACACTTCAACACCCATTTGCATGGCATGGCTGAAAGTATCGGCGTTAACCGGCATCACCATAAATTCTTGGAAATCGATTTTGTTATCGGCATGGGCGCCACCGTTTAGGATATTCATCATCGGAACTGGCAACACATTGGCATGCACACCCCCAACATAACGGTACAAAGGCAATCCCACTTCATCAGCAGCGGCATGGGCAGCAGCCAAAGAAACAGCCAACAAAGCGTTAGCGCCTAAATTTGATTTATTATCGCTTCCATCCAAATCCAACAACGCCTGATCAATTTCAGTTTGGTTGGTAACTTCCATCCCCTCCAACGCTTCAGCAATCACGTTATTTACATGGTCAACGGCTTTCAAAACACCTTTTCCAAGATAAAAATCCTGATTTCCGTCTCTCAATTCCATTGCCTCATGGATTCCAGTGCTGGCTCCTGAAGGAACTGCGGCTCTACCGAAACCGCCATCATCAGTGAATACTTCTGCCTCTACCGTTGGGTTACCGCGAGAATCTAAAATCTGGCGGGCTTGAATGTGGGTTATTTCGCTCATGCTATTTTTATTAGAACAGGTTTAAAATTAGGCTTTATGACTTTTCATCAAGTCGATAAATTGATCAAACAAATACCAAGAATCGTGCGGTCCTGGCGATGCTTCAGGGTGATGTTGTACGCTAAATGCCGGAACATCTAGGCGGGCAATGCCTTCAACAGATTGATCGTTTAAATTGATATGGGTTAACTGAATTTTGCTGCTTAATGCTTCATCGTATTTCACGGCAAATCCATGATTCTGAGAGGTAATTTCGCTTCTACCGGTTACCAAATTCTTCACGGGATGGTTACAACCTCTATGTCCGTGGTGCATTTTGTAGGTAGTTAAACCGCTGGCCAAGCTCAACAATTGGTGACCCAAGCAAATTCCAAATGTAGGAATACCGCTATCCACCAAGGTTTTCACCGTAGCGATGGCATAATCCATAGAAGCTGGATCGCCAGGGCCGTTGCTAATCATCAAGCCATCTGGATTCCACGCTTTCACCGTTTCGGCCGTAGTATTCCAAGGGAACACACCGATATGGCAACCGCGTTCTTGTAAACAGCGGATGATATTTTCCTTACTTCCATAATCCAACAGCGCTACTTTATAGGGCGATGCGGGATCTCCTGTGGTATAAAATTCAGAACAAGACACCTTTGAAGCCAATTCCAAGCCATCCATAGATGGAGTTTCTTTTACTTTGGCTCTTAGCGTTTCAACATCCAAAATCTCAGAAGAAATAATGGCATTCATGGCGCCGGTATCGCGGATATGGCGAACCAACTCACGGGTATCGATATCAGAAATTCCCACCAAATTATTCTGCATGAAATAGGTATCCAAACTGTCGTTGGCCATTTTACGCGAAAAATTGTGAGAGAATTTTTTACAAACCAATCCAGCGATTTTGATTCCATTGCTTTCAACATCGGTATCACGTACGCCGTAATTACCAATGTGATCTGATGTCATCACCAAAATTTGGCCAAAATACGAGGGGTCTGTAAATACTTCCTGATAACCCGTCATACCTGTATTGAAACAGATTTCGCCGGTGGTTGTTCCTACTTTGCCAATGGCATTTCCATGAAAAACGGTACCATCTTCGAGTACCAGAATTGCGGGGTTACTGTGTGTAATCACTTCAAGGGTTCAAATTTCGCACAACTCAACCGGTTAAGCAAACCATGTGGGTAAATTGTGCGGGTATTTTTTAAGGTTCAAATTGCGGTAGCGTGATTTTTCTTTTTCTGGCGATGAATCACGCAAGTCTCATCGCCCATTTATCAAGATTCTGTTTGGGTTTTGGGAAACCAGATCGACCAAAAGATACTCAATCCCAAAATGCCCACGATAACAATTAAGTTGTGGATTTCGGTGAAGCCGTATTCTTTGAGGTAATGTTCTAAGAGCATTTTAATTCCGATGTAAACCAAAATCAGCGACAAGCCGTACTTAAGCGAATAAAACTGATCCATCCCTGCTCCCAAAAGGAAATATAAAGACCTCAAGCCCATTACCGCGAAGATGTTGGAGAAGAAAACCAAATAAGGATCGGTGGTAACGCCAAAAACTGCTGGTACGCTATCTACAGCAAAAACCACATCGGTGATATCCACGATCACAAGCACCAAAAACGGGATTGTCATGTACCACAAACCATTGATACGCTTGAAAAACTTGGTTTCATCTGGGTTGCCGCTATCAACGCGGAACCATTTTCTTGCATATTTTACTATTATGTGATTTTCAGTATCGAATTCTTCATCTTCTGATGAAAACAGCATTTTAAATCCACTGTAAACGAGGAAAGCGCCAAACAGGTACATCACCCAAGTGAAGCGCATAACAATTTCACTGCCTAGGTAGATGAAAAGGAATCTTAAAATAATCGCCCCGATAACTCCCCAAACCAAAATACGTTTCTGGTTTTCGCCATTCATTTTAAAGGATTGAAAAATGAGAAGAATCACAAAAAGGTTGTCGACAGAGAGCGCGTATTCCAACAAAAATCCGCTGAGGTAACTCACGGCTGCTGTTTTTCCAAAAGCGTGCAAGCCATCCTCAAAACTGCCAGAAGTATTGAGCTGCAGGCGATATTTTAGCGAATAGGCTTTGATATCATTGAGGGTCTCAATGTTTTGAAGGTTATCGTGGAAATAATAGATTAACAATGTCATAAGCAACCCTACCGAAAACCAAACAGCGCTGTGTTTTAGGGCTTGTTTGGCGGTAACTTCATCGTGGGTACTTTTGGAGAAAACGCCCAAATCCCAGAGCATCCCTACCAGCAGAATGAGAAAAAATACGGTTAAAAAAAGGGTTTGTATCATGCTTGAACAACTTGAAAATGGGAATATCGCTATTCCAGAATGCGAAGTTAGGTTGAAAATCAAAATTTCTTCCACTAGCTGATGAATATCTTTCCCACATGAGGAAGAGGCAATCTTATGATTTATTGATAGATTTGTATCCATGAAAATGCCTCAATTTTCTTTGATAAAAGCAGCCAAACGATTGGCTCAAAAATCAGGATTGGTAGTTGTAGCGGGTTTATTGATGTGGGTTGTTTCACAATCCCATCGCCCGGAAGAAGGGATGTTCCCGTTGAATTACGTGAACATGAACGATTTAAAGAACTCCGGCATGAAACTCAGTGGAGAAGAGATTTTCAACCCAGGTAAAATTTCTCTAACCAATGCGCTGGTAAAAGTGGGCGGTTGCACGGGAAGTTTTATTTCGGATGAAGGATTGATTATTACCAACCACCATTGCGTTTATGGCTCGGTTGCGGAATTGAGCACCGTGGATAACAATTATCTGGAAAATGGCTTCGTGGCGAAAACCAAGGAAATGGAGATTCCGATCAACATGCCTTGCAAGATTACGATGAGTTATGAAGATGTTTCTTCCAAAGTGTTGGAAGGGGTAAATGTAGGGTTATCACCCGCGGCGCGTTTGCAGTTAATTGCATCCAATATTTCGTCGATTGTGAAGGCAGAAAAAGCTAAAAATCCAGAGTTTACCGTAGAAGTAAGTGAGATGTTTGTGGGCAGAACCTTTGTACTTTTCCGCTATATCACATTGCAAGACGTGCGATTGGTATTGGCGCCTCCGGTAACCATTGGTCAGTTTGGTGGCGATTCCGACAACTGGGAGTGGCCTCGACATAACGGCGATTTCTCGATGGTGAGAGCCTATATTGGGAAAGACGGCAAACCTGCGGCGTACAACAAGGAGAATGTTCCTTACAAGCCAGCAAAGAAGTTAAAAATCAACCCTGCAGGCACTAAAGAGGGTGATTTTGTATTTATAATGGGTTATCCTGGAAGAACTTTTCGCAACGAAACTGCGGGATATATGAAGTTTCAGGAGGATATTCATTTGAAGAAAATTCAAAGTTGGTTTGCCTATGTGATTGAATCGATGAAACTATCAACGGAAAAATTGCCGGCTCAGCGTTTGGCTTTTGCGGGAGATATTCAATCGTTGGAGAATACAGAGAAAAATTATCGCGGTAAAATCCAAGGCTTGAGAAGAACAGGTTTGGTAGCTGCAAAATATGATGAAGAACGGGCGATGAAGGAATGGCTAAGAAATCCAAGTGATCCTCAGCCAGGTGTGAGCAGCCCTGTTGATGCGGAGGCCATGAAAACATTTGCTGAGATTGAAAGAATTTGGAATGCAAAGCGTGGTATTAGTGAAAT
>JAGKXC010000174.1 GCA_021151535.1 Sphingobacteriia bacterium
ATTCTGAATCTTTACTACGTATGGTACGCAAATTAAATTAAACGTGAACTTTTCAATATCTATGCAGCGATTGGGGTACAATACTGCCTCAATTCCAATGGAGCTGCAATACTAACTTTGGGTTTTCTTTGGTAAAAAGAATAGGCACATATAGCTATGGTGCTCCCCAATTGTTGGACAGGATTTCGGTGTTTTTATGCTTGTTGGATGACGCCTAAAAATTGTACTTTTTCTTTCTCTTCTATTCTTTCTTCGAACCACATAGCCGGGGTCTGATACCCCAATGACTGATGTTTGCGTTCGTAGTTATAAAAATGAAAATACTCCGTAAGGCCTTGGTACAGACTATGACCGTCTGAGTAAGTTCTCAGATAAAGATGCTCATATTTAATGGTTCTCCAAAACCGCTCAATAAAAATATTGTCCAAGGCACGACCTTTGGAGTCCATACTGATGGCAATCTTATTGCTAATTAATGGCTTAAGGAAGTCATGGCTCGTAAACTGACTTCCTTGATCCGTATTGAATATTTGCGGTTTACCCCACCGCCTCAAGGCTTCTTCCAGGGCATCCACACAGAAGTCAGCCAGCAAGGTATTGCTCAATCGCCAACTTAAAATATACCGACTGAACCAATCAATAATAGCACATAGATATAAAAAACCGTTTGCCATTGGTACATAAGTGATGTCAGTTGACCAAACATGATTGGGGCGATCAATCACTAAGCCCTTCAATAGGTAGGGATAGATGGTATGGCCCTGCTGGGGCTTGGATAGGTTGGGTTTCGGCCCAAGGGCCTCCAGCCCCATCAATCGCATTAACCGGCGTACCCGCTTGATATTAACTGGATTATCCGACGTAATGAGCTCCTGATGCATGCGTCTGACTCCCATCTCAGGACGGGATGTAAAGAGTTTGTCGATGCGTTCCATCAAGGCCAGATTCTCTGGGGATTCACCCAACGGCCGGTAGTAGTAGCTGGAACCAGCCAGCCCCAACAGGACACACTGATGGGCGATGGAGAAGTGCTCATCAGCCGGGTCAATCAGGGTCATTCGGTCAAGTGTTAGTTCGTTCGTAATTTTTTTTTGAGCCAGTCGTTCTCGACTTTCAGTTGACCAATCTGTTGAAATAGAGGGGCTTCGATAGTCTCTCGTTGCTCGCTGCTCAGCGAAGGTTTGCTGACACCAGCCTCGAAAAGAGTAGGTATTCCATTGAGTACCTGCTTCTTCCAGTCGGTGATTTGCTGGGCATGAATACCAAATTCGCTGCTGAGTTGAGCGAGTGTTTTGGCTCCTTTGAGAGCTTCGAGAACCACTTTGGTCTTGAATGAGGCATCGTGGATGCGACGGGTTGATTTTGGCATTGCTAGACATTTTGTAGATAAGAAACAAATTAATCAAGTTATCTTACCTGTCCAGTTTTTCGGGACCATTATACTTACTCCTTATCAGGAAGTGGGCAGTTCTGATGTGCAATGGGATGAATCAAAAATGAATGGTTCAAATCAGGAAGCATACTTGAGTCGTGTGTTGAAAAAGCTTACCTCGCAAAGCCAATTATACAATGACTTCGCTTCGTCCGAGCTTCGCATCAACTTAGACAGAATCCCACTTTGGCGTGGAGACAATGTATCAGTTCGTCAACTTCGGGAAGACTTTGCCAAGTATCTCTACTTACCAAAGCTTTCATCGGCCCACTTATTGCAACAAGCAATTGAATCAGGTTTGAGCTTGGTATCCTGGCAGAAAGATTCATTCGCTTATGCTGAATCATTTGACGAAGAAAATGCAAGATACCGTGGCTTACGCGCAGGAACGCAAGTGTTGATTTCTCTTGATGGCTATGGATTATTGGTTAAACCTGATGTAGCAGAAATCCAGCTATCAAAAGAACGAGCGGAAGCAGAAGCTGCTAATCCAACAACGCCATACCTAAGTACAGGTGGTAGTTCTGAAAAACTAGAAGTAAATGAAGCCGATCCAAAAACAGCAAAACGCACAAGGTTCGTTGGCCATGTAGATACAGATGCAACTCGTTTCTTCCGTTCTACAGACGACATCGAAAAAGAGATATTGAAAAGGAATCTTACCGTTCAGCTGATGGAAGCCTACCTGCAGACCTTGCTGGCTCAGGCACTGTTGG